>CAMJYF010000247.1 GCA_946409885.1 uncultured Clostridia bacterium
CGGCGTAAAGCTGTGGTGCCTGGGCAACGAGATGGACGGACCCTGGCAGATGGGTCACAAGGACGCCGCGGAATACGGCAAGCTGGCCAACGAGACCGCCAAGCTGATGAAATGGACCGACCCCTCCGTGGAGGTGGTGGCCTGCGGCTCCTCCAGCTGGGGCATGGGCACCTTTGGCGACTGGGAGCGCACCGTGCTGGATATCGCCTGGGACAACGTGGACTACATCTCCATGCACCAGTATCACGGCAACAGCGACGACTACCCGGAAAACTTCCTGGCCAAGGGCGTGGAGACCGAGGGCTTTATCAAAAGCGTCATCGCCGCCTGCGATTTTGTGCAGGGCAAGCGCCGCAGCAAAAAGCGGATCAACATCTCCTTTGACGAGTGGAACGTGTGGTACCATTCCCACGGGGCCAAGTTTGAAAAGTGGTCCAAAGCGCCGCACATTTTGGAGGACGTTTACAACTTTGCGGACGCGCTGGTGGTGGGTGAGATGATGAACGCCATCCTGCGCCACTGCGACCGAGTAAAGATCGCCTGTCTGGCCCAGCTGGTCAACGTCATCGCCCCCATCATGACCGAGGACGGCGGCCGCGCCTGGCGGCAGACCATCTTCTGGCCCTTCTATTACGCGTCAAAGTACGGCCGGGGCTACGCGCTGCACGGCCTGTACGACGCCTCCACTTACGATACCAGATGGTATTCCGACGTGCCGGACGTGGACAGCGCCGCCGTGCTTTCCGAGGACGGCAGCCGCCTGACGGTCTTCGCCGTCAACCGGGATCGGAAGGACCGCGTGCCCTTCACCCTGAAACTGCTGGATTTCGACGGCTTTACGCCCGTGGCGTACAAGGCGCTGGAGGGCTATGACCTGGAGGAGATCAACACCGCCGACTGTGAAAAGGTACAGCCGAAGGACAAGCCCCTCCCGGCCGTGGAGGACAAACGCGCCGTGATCGATCTTTCCCCCGCCTCCTGGAATATGCTGGTGCTGGAAAAGAAACAGTGATTCTTCCGTCCCGTTATCCTCTTTTATAATGTAATGAAGCCCTGAACACTTTCCAAAGGCGTTCAGGGCTTTTTTTGATGAAAGAATGGGACGAACAGTCGCCGGAAAAAAATTGTTTTTCTTCCTCATCCACAGGACTGTCAGAAGACTTACGACTTACGACTGGCGACTGGCGACTTTACACCTCACGCCCTGTTCCGGATCAGGTATTCGTAGATCTTCACGCCCTCCGCGATGGCGGAAACGGATACGTTCTCGTTGGCGGCGTGCATGGCGGCCAGCTGCTCTTTTGTCAGCCGGGTGGGGGTGAACCGCAGCACGTTTTCGCAGACGCACTCAAAGCGGCGGGAGTCGGTGCCGCCGGTCATCAGGTACGGGGTGATCACGCAGTCCGGCAGGCATTCGCCCAGGCACTTTGCCAGATAATGGAATTCCGCGCTGTCCGGCGGGGAGACCCTGGAGGCGTCCCGGGAGAAGAGGACCTCCGTCTCGATATCATATTTATCGGCGATCTTTTTCAGCGCCGCCACGGTCGCCTCCGCGTTCTGCTGCAGCGAGGGGCGGATGTTGCAGATGACCGAGGCCTCGTCCGGCAGCACGTTGGCCGCGGTGGAGCCCTCCGCCATGGTAAAGGCGGCGGTGGACTGCACAAAGGCGCGGGTCTGGCCGGAGAGATGGACGAACGCCAGCTTGATCAGCCCGCCGAATACGTTCCGGTTGGCCAGCAGAAAGCGCAGGGGAAACCCCAGATAGGGCGCCACGTTGTCGATGATCTCCGGCAGGGGAGTGACCAGCTCCGCCTTAAAGGGCAGTTTTCTGTCCACCTCCGTCATCAGCTTGGAAAGGCGGATCAGCGGGCTGTTCTTCGGCGGGGTGGAGGAATGTCCCCCGGCGCTTTTCGCCGTGAACTTCACGTTGCAAAAACCCTTTTCCACAATGCCGATGGCGGCCACCGGCGCCTTCAGCCCCGGGAACATGCCGCCCACAATGGCGCCGCCCTCGTCCATCACCAGGTCCAGCCGCACGCCCTTTTCCTTTAAATACGCGGCGGCCGCCTCTGACCCGCCGCCGGAATTTTCCTCGTTGCGGGAGGAGAAGAACCAGATATCCTGCTCCGGCGCAAAGCCCTGTTCCAGCAGCTCCTCAAAGGCCTGCAGCTCGCAGAAGACGGTGCTTTTGCAGTCCATGGCGCCCCGGCCCCACACGCAGCCGTTTTCGATCTCGCCGGAAAACGGGTCCTTCGTCCAGCCGGACTGGTCCACCGGCACCACGTCCTGATGGCCCATGAACAGAATGCCGTTGCGGGAGGGGTCTGTCCCCTTCCAGCGGCGCAGCAGGTTGCCGTTCACGTCGTGGTTCTCAAACGCCGAAAACACCCGGGGGAACAGCTCCGCCAGCTTTTGCTGAAAGACAAGAAAGTCGTCAAAGGGCTCGTCCTCTTTTTTGGAGATCGTCGGCACCCTGATCATCTGAGAGAGCTTTTCCGCGTAGGTCCGCTCCTCCTCCTTTGTCCAATGTACGGAGGGCTCCCTGTCCGGCAGCTCCTTTTTGGCGGCCGCCGCTTTGACGGCCAGCGCCGCGGCGGGCACGCCCAGCGCCGCCGGCAGGGCGATCCGGATCGCTTTTGATACTGTCATATTACATCTTCTCCTGTCGTTTGAATTCTTTGCTACAGTATAATTCTTTTTCTTGCAAAAAACAAGATGAGGAAGAAAAAAACAGCCCTGCGAAAAGCCGGTTGCCCGACGATAACCGCCGGAAGGCGCGTAAAACAAGGGTTCGTTAAAAAAATATCATATCAACCCTGTCAAGTGACGGTTTTTCACCGCTTGGGTCCTCCGCCGCGTTCATTCATTTTCCATCCAAAAAACGGCGCAAGTAAATTGCTTTACGCTGTTAAAAACATGACTGGCATTGTTCAAAACTCGGTTGAAAATGTTGATAACCCGCCGTTTTGACATTGTTAAAAGCCCGACAGGTAAAGTAATTAACATTACCTTGACAAAGTTTTTAACAATTTTTCGCCATTGGAACGCAAAATATACATTTTTATCGATTTGCGGATTTGACCAGTTTTTTTAATCAATCGCATTTACATTTTCTGAAAAAGGTGTTACAATGAAACCGGAATCACAAAAAAAGGGGGCGCTCATGATGCGCGGAGAACAAAAAGCCTGTGCGAAGATCAACCTGACGTTGGATATCACCGGCGAACTGCCGGACCGCTATCACTCCATCTTTACCGTCATGCAGACCGTCGGCCTGTGGGACGACGTGGTTGTGGAGACGACGGAGGCGGAGGGAATCTCCCTTACCTGTTCCGATAACACCCTGCCCTGCGACGGACGCAATACGGCGTACCTGGCGGCGGAGCTGTTCCTGCGGGCGGCGGGGGTGGAAAGCGGCGTTGCCGTCACGGTCCAAAAACGGATCCCGGCCCAGGCGGGGCTGGCCGGCGGCAGCGCGGACGCGGCGGCGGTGCTGCGGGCGCTGGACGGCCTCTTTCCCGGCAGGCTGTCCCGGCGGCAGCTGCTCGATATCGCCTTTTGCATCGGCGCGGACGTTCCCTTTTGTCTGGCGGGCGGCGCCCGTCTGTGCCAGAACAAGGGGGAGGTCATGGCGGAGCTGCCCGGGCTGGACGCGTGGGTGGTGCTGGTGAAGCCGGAGGAAAACGTCTCCACCAAAGCCGCTTACGACCGCTTTGCCCAAGCAAAAGATCTGTTCCATCCGGATAACGGCCGCTTCCTGTTCTACGCCGCCGCGGGCGAATACCGTAAGGCGCTGGCCTACGCCTGCAACACCTTCGAGGCCCTGTGCGAGGTCCCCTCCGGCGAAGCCATCAAGGCGGCCCTGTATGCGGGCGGCGCGTATTACGCGGCCATGTCCGGCAGCGGCTCCGCGTTTTTCGGCCTGTTTGAGGAGGAATCCCGCGCCGCCGCGGCCGCCGAAGCCCTGAAAGCCTCCTTCCCGCAAACCTTCCTCTGCCATACGGTTGACGGAACGGGGGAATGAGGCCGGGAAAGGGGGATTTGTCGAGCTGACGCGAACCCCGTAGCGCGGCTCCGTGAGCCGTTCTCGCCTGCCGGCTCGGTCG
>CAMJYF010000248.1 GCA_946409885.1 uncultured Clostridia bacterium
CCGTGGCGTGGAGCGCCAGACAGCGCGGGCTTATGTAGACGATGTCGTCCGTGCGGCAGAAGACGTGAACGCCGTTTTTTTCGCAGAAATCCCGCAGCCCCGCCGGGGCATACCGCGGTTTTGCTTCCGTCAGGCGCAGGTACGGCGTGCCGTTGCTTTCGCAGGCCGCCATGGCGCGGCGCACGGGCTCCGTTTTGCCGTCGTTCAGAAAGAGGATCGCCCGGTACCGGCGGAACACGGCGTTGAAATCGGAGATCTCAAACGCGTCATAAGGAACGCCCGTCAGCCCCAGCGCCGCCCGCTGGGCGTGGGCCGCGCCCCGCAAAGGACAGTCCGTCATTTGCGCAAAGGCGGTTTCGTCAATGAACGCCGCCAGTTCCGCCGCGTACCGGCGGTTTTCTGTGGTCAGGGAGTCGGCGTAAATCTCCCGCATGGCCCGCAGCTCCCGCAGCAGCACCGGGTCCCGGAACCAGCCGCCCCACATATCGAACCACCAGAAGCCGTTGCCCTTTACCAGCTGGCGGGCGAAGGACTTGCGCAGCATGGATACCGCCTCCTCCCGGCCGGGCAGCCCCCGCCAGATGGGGGCGGTAAAGCGCCGTTCCGGGTCGTATTCCGGCGCGGCCTCATAGAGGGGGCGGGTGAGATGGGTGCGGATATCGCACTCCTGCAGGCAGAGCTTCCCGTGCAGCCGGACCGAATCCGCCGGGTACATCTCCGTCCAGTCGGCGTTGGGGTCCCGCAGGCCGAGGTAGGAGTTGGGGGAACAGATAAAATCCACGTGGGGGCAGCGCAGCAGCGTACGCAGCGCGTGGGTGCCCCACAGGGGGGAGGACACCTCCAGCGAATAGCCGTAAAACGTGCCCACGGCCAGCCGGCCGCCGGTCGCCTCTTTGGCGACGCCGCAGAGATCGCAGATCAGTTCCGCCACAGACCGGTTCGCGAAGGTCAGGTACCGGGCGAGCCGTTCGTCCCCGTGATACGGTCCTTTGCCGCAGAGGCGCGACAGATCGGGCAGGCCGGAAGATCCATCCTCCCGTCCGTCGGCCCGCAGGTATTCCTCAAAAAAGGGGACCGCGTTGTCGCAAAAGCCTCCGTTCAGGTCAAAGTGGAACCATTCCTCGGTGTTGCCGCCCGCCAGCTGGTAGCCGACGATATGCGCGGCATAGTCGCTTCCCTCGATATGGCGGATCACTACCCGCAGCATTTCACTTGCGGTCTCCCGGTAACGGTGGGAATACAGCAGCTCCCGCCGGCCCGTTCCGTCCGTTTGGGTGGGGTTTTCTTTGATCCACCACAGCGGCATGGCCAGATTCAGCCGCGGGAAAATATAGGCGTCCGGGCGCGCCGCCAGCACCCGCCGGACAGAGTCGTCCAGGGCGGAAAAATCCGGCGCGTCCTTTTTGTCGAAAATGCCGCCGTGGAAGGGCGGGTTATCCATGGCCGCGTTGATCCACCGCCCCGCGAAAAGGATGGGCAGGGAGAACAGCCGGTAACCGGCCCCGGCAAAGGAGGCATAGTCGTTGTATTCCGACAGATAGGTCATATACGCCGCCGCGGGGAACGGCGCGCCGTTGACGTACAGCGTGGGCACGCCGCCGCAGTCCGCCACGCGGGAGTAAACGATCCGCCGATTCTGTTCCGTCATCCCCGCGCCGCCTTTCGTAAAAAATCTCTCCGTCTGCCATACCACATCCCGCGGGAAAAAACAATGGACTTCCGCACGATTTTACGTTTTTCGAGCGGGATACGCTTCAAACACGGGCAACGATAAAAAACGGCAAACGCCGCCTGGGATGTTTGCCGCCTATGTGTATATGGATGATACTATGCCTCCGCGTCAGCCGCGTTCGCTGTCCCGCAGGCGGTCGTATTCCTCCCGCGTGATCTCCGTCACCCCGCCGTGCTTAAAGCCGTAGGGGAAGGAGAACGCCGCCCTGTCCATCCGGAAATCCGCGTTGCCCGGGGCGGGGGAGAGGAAGGGGACGTAGCCCATCTTCTCCTTTTCGCAGCCGAAGAAATCCAGCAGCAGGCACCATCTGCCGTCGGGCAGGAGCATCGTGGTGGGGGCTTCGTACGCCCCGGCGTTGCCAAGCGACGCCATATACGCCTCAAAGGCCGCGTCGTTTTCATAGGGGCCGTACAGGTCCTTTGCCGTGGCGTGCATATTCATGGCCGGATCGCTGGCGTTCTTATAAAACAGATGGTAGGTGTCGCCGATCTTCGTCAGGTGGGAATCCAGTATCTCGTTTTTCTTTGAAAAAAACAGCTTCGGCGCGGAAAAATGACGGAAGTCTTTGGTGGCGCAGCAGTAGATGGCCATATGATTAAAGCCGTCCTCCGCCACGGTGGAGCCCCAGTGGATCAGGTATTCGTCCCGCAGGTCGTCGTAAAACACCTCCGGCGCCCACAGGCAGCCGAAGTCCTCCCGGCCGAAAAAGACCAGCTCCTGTTCCCCCCAGTGGAGCAGGTCGTCGCTGCGCCACAGGCTCAGGTATTTGCTGCCGTTGTGGTTGCAGTCCTTCCAGTCCACGTTGTGCCGCTCGTCCATGCGGTGTACGATGCATAGGTCCGTGGCCAGGATCACATAGCCGCCCTCCCGCAGTTTTACCAGCGTGATATCCCGGCAGCCGCCCGCGCCTTTTGTGCAGGTCAGCACCGGGGCGCCGCCGTGGAACGGCTCCCAGTGGTACCCGTCCCGGCTGAGGGCAAAATACACCTGCTCGCCGTCGGGGGTGAGTTTTTCTTTGAAGTGGGAAAAGAGATAGGGCATAGGGGAAGTTGAAAGTTAAAAGTTGAAAGTTGAAAGTTGAAAGAGAGACAGGTTGGGATAAAAGGCCCGGCCTTCCCGGTGAGGAAAAGGGGGATTTATCGAGTCATTGGCTCGAGTCGCCAGTCGCAAGTCGTGAGTCGTAAGAAGCCCTTCGGGCGTTCCTGTTTTGCGTTGAAAATCAAGGGATTCCTATTCTGACAGAACAACTATTTCTTACGACTTACGACGCACGACTTACGACTGTTTAGCGAGCTGTCGGCTCGCTAAACTTCAATTTGCGTAAATCCGTATCAGACGGGAAGCTTGATTTTGGCGAATTCCTTTTTGCGCAGGTCGGTGAACATTCTGGTGATATTGGTGATCCGCTGGTGCATCACGGGGAAGGTCTCCTCCTGCACCGTGCGGACCGCCAGCTTGATCACGTCCACGGAGCCCTTGAAGATATCCTTAAAGCTCTGCTTGGTCTCGTCGTCAAAGGAATTCCACGCCTGCGCCGCGCCGGAAAGGGAAGAGGGGGCGTTTTTCGCCACGTCCAGCAGGCCCTTCTGGCCGGTGCCCCGCAGCACGGAGTAGGTCACCTTTTCAAACAGCTCGCCCTGCTCCTTGTCCATGTTCATGATAATGGGGTTAAAGGCGCGGTCGTTCAGCTTGCCCATGGGGGAAAGCCCCTCCGACAGCACCAGGTTGCCGTCCTTTTGTTCCCAGCTGGTCAGGTCGTGGGCCAGCGGGGGCAGCAGCCTGCTGCTGCGGATGGTCTCATAGTCGTTGTCATAGGCCAGCATCACGCCGAAAAAGCCGTTGCGGGGCATAAAGTGCTTGTAACGGGGCAGCAGCTCCTTGTAGGCCGGGGATTCAAGGTAATCGTAATTGGCAAAGCCGGGGCCGTCGTTGTTGTACAGGGTCACGATCCTGTCCCGGGCGGATTGCGTGCAGTTCAGCGCGGCGTACAGCGACAGGTTGCCTCCCTTGGAATGGCCGGTGACGATAAAGCCGCCCTCCGGGAACTTCTCGTCCGCCTCGGTGAGATATTCCGCCGCCAGCGCGTGGGAGGGGATATGCTTGGAGGTGAAGATCTGCACGTCCTCAAACCAGCCCATCAGCGTGTCGTCGGTGCCCCGGTAGGTGATCACCTTGGTGCCGTCCGGCAAAATATAGGTGCCGGCGGCAAACTGGATGGCGGGCTCCTCGCTGTAGACGGAGTGACAGGCGGTGACCTTCACGTCCGCGAACCGCCTGGTTTTGGCCATCATCATCACGATCTCGCTGATGCTCTTGTCCAGGATCAGGCCCATGGGAACGTG
>CAMJYF010000249.1 GCA_946409885.1 uncultured Clostridia bacterium
TAACGCCATCGACGACGCCATGCATCTGGTGGATTACGACATGGGCAAGGAAAAGTTCTACGCCTCCGTGCCCGCCGCCGCGGCGCGGTTCTGGGAGGAAGCGGAAAGAATCCGCTTTGCCACCCCCGGCGAGGTGGTCATGGCGGGCCACAGCCACCTGGATATCGCGTGGCTGTGGACGGTGCGGGAGCTGAACCGCAAGACCGCCCGCACCTTCAGCAACAACCTGGCGCTGATGGACGTCTACCCGGATTTCCGCTTCACCCAGAGCCAAGCCATCGTCTACTGGTTCATGAAGGAGCGTTACCCGGAGATCTTCCGGCGGGTGAAGGAAAAGGTGAAAAGCGGCCAGTGGGAGATCACCGGCAACACCTGGGTGGAGGCGGATACCAACATCGCCTCCGGCGAAAGCCTTGTCCGCCAGCTCCTCTACGGCCGGGAATTTTTCATGAAGGAGTTCGGCGTTTCCTCCGATATCTACTGGCTGCCGGACTGCTTCGGTTTTACCGCCGCCCTGCCCCAGATCATCAGAAAATCCGGCATGAAGTATTTCTTCACCGCCAAGCTGAACGGCAACGATACCAACGAATTCCCCGTTTCCGTGTTCCGGTGGCGGTCCCACTCCGGCGACGAGGTGCTGGCCTATATGCAGAAGATGAGCTACAACGGAGAGGGCGACGCCCTGTACGTGACCGACGTGCGGCAGAAGAACCGGCAGAACGATCTGGTGGACGCAAGCCTCGGCTGCTTCGGCTACGGCGACGGAGGGGGCGGGTGCACCTACGCCATGGTGGAACGGTTGCGCCGCCTGCAAAAGCTGCCGGGCATGCCGCAGGTGAAGATGGGCAAGGCCGGGGAATTTTTTACCGTCGCGGAACAGGCGGCGGAGGACCTGCCCGTGTGGGACGGCGAGATGTACTACGAGAACCACCGGGGCACCTTCACCAGCCAGGCGTTCATCAAAAAGAACAACCGCCGGGGCGAGTTTGCCCTGCGGAACATCGAGCTGATCGGCCTGCTCTCCGGCGATTATCCCGCCGGGGAGCTGGATGAGGCCTGGCACCTGCTGCTGCAGAACCAGTTCCACGATATCCTCCCCGGCACCTCCATCCATGAGGCCGTGGAGGACACCCGGGCGGATTACAAACGGCTGGACGGCATGTACGCCGCCATGAAAAACCACCGACTGGCCGCCCTGACGAAGCAGGCGGCGGGGAAAGACCCCTGCGCGGTGGTGTGGAACTTCCACACCCATCCGCTGACCTCTCTGGTGGAAACCGCTGTGCCGGAGGGCTTTACGGGCGCCAGCGATGAAAACGGAAAGCCCATGAAGGCAACGGTCAAAGACGGCAAACTCTCCTTTATCGCCGAGGATGTGCCGGGGCTGGGGTATAAGGTCTTTACACTGACAAAGGAAACCTGTGAAGACTGCGTGACCGCCACGAAAACGCTGCTGGAAAACGAATACCTGCGGGTGGTCTTCGACGAAAACGGCCTGCTCGACTCGGTGTTTGATAAAGAAAACGGACGGGAGACGCTGTGCGGCAAGGGAAACCTGCTGACCATCTCCCACGACAAGCCCATCCATGAAAGCGCGTGGAATCTGGAATCCGACTACAAGATGAAGATGTGCCCGCTGACGAAAGCGGAGCGGATCGACGTGACCGAATGCTCCCCCGTGAAGGGCGAAGTCACCGTGGTGCGGCGGTTCAATGAATCCACCATCACGCAAAGGATTTCCCTGAAAGCCGGGTGCCGGACGCTGGACTTTGAAACCGAGGTGGACTGGCGCGAGCGGGAGAAGGTGCTGAAGGCCGAGTTCCCGGTGAACGTGCGGGCAAGGTATTCCACCTTCGAGATTGCCCACGGGGCCATCGAGCGGCCCACCTACGCCAACAATCCCTTTGAAAAGGCCATGTTCGAGTGCTGCGCCCATAAGTGGACCGACTTGAGTGAGGGCGGCTGGGGCGTCAGCCTGCTGAACGACTGCAAATACGGCTATGACCTGAGCGGGAACGTTCTGCGCATTACCCTGATGCGCGGCCCCGTCTGTCCCGATCCCAAGGGGGATCTGGGCCTCAACACCTTCACCTACAGCCTTTATCCCCACGCGGGCGCCTGGCGCGACGCGGACACGGTGAGCGAGGCCTTCCGCCTGAACCTGCCCCTGGAGGGGTACTGCGTGACCGATGGCAACGGCGAGGGCGGCGAAAAAGCCTTCCTTTCCGTCTCCGCGCCCAACGTGATCGTGGACGCGGTGAAGCGGGCCCAGGACGGCGACGGCGTGATCCTGCGGATGTATGAGGCCGAAGGCCGCCGGGGCGACGTGACCGTGATTTTGCCGGAAGAAGTGAAACACGTCACGGAAAACAACCTGATGGAGGAACCGGCGGAAACCTGCCTCACCCACGAGGGCAGCGCCTTTACCTTCACCATCAAGCCGTTTGAGGTGAGAACGTTCCGGATTGAGATGTGAGTAGCACGGCGCCTGGCGCCGTTGACCCGGAGGGAAGGTTACATCCTATCTTTTAACCCCACACCGGCGGCAGTCGTCAGCATCCCGCCGGACGATCCGGATAATTGTTAAAAACGATTGACAATGTAAATCATTTTGGGTATACTATAGGTGTCATCATTGTTACAAAAGGAGGGAGCAACATGGCAACAACTCCAACTCAGATACGTATT
Organism: uncultured Clostridia bacterium; assembly: GCA_946409885.1. GTDB lineage: Bacteria > Bacillota > Clostridia > Oscillospirales > Acutalibacteraceae > RUG806. The sequence continues at coordinate 2,689 of CAMJYF010000249.1, forward strand.
GACGCTGAGATCAAGCAGCAGGCCTCCGCGTTGTTTTCTTCGCTGGGACTGGATATGTCCGGCGCGGTCAACCTTTTTCTTTATCAGTGCATCCTGCGGGGCGGGCTCCCGTTCAGCGTTGAGCTGCCCCGTTACAGCCCGAAAACGCTGGAAGCCATGACGGAAGCGAAACAGATCTCCCGTGATCCGGACGTTCCCGGTTATCAATCCATGGAAGAGCTGAGAGCGGCGTTGACGGACTGATGTACACCGTTAAATTTACCACCGCCTTCAAAAAAAGCTACAAGCTGATGCTGAAACGGGGGATGGATATCGCCCGGCTTGATAACGTGATCGATATGCTGCGGCAGGGAAAAACGCTCCCCGCCGCGTACCGGGATCACGGGCTTGCCGGAACGTTCAGGGGTTACCGGGAATGCCATATCCAGCCGGATTGGCTGCTGATTTATCTGATAGAAGACGATATCCTCACCCTGACGCTGGTGGACACCGGCTCCCACGCGGATCTTTTAAAAAAATAAAAAGCGGATCGGAGGAACGGATATGTACTGTATCGCCGGGGCGGACGGCTTTTTGGGAGCCTATTTACAGCGGACGCTGCTGGAAAAAGGGGAGCGGGTGCTCGCCCTCAACCACAACGCGCCGGTGTTCCCGGAAAACGAAAACGTCGTCAACCTGCCCTTTGAGCTGACCGACGCCGCCTGCATCCGGAGCGCGGCGCGGCTGCTGAAGGGCGAACGGGATATCCGCCTGTTTTATCTCATCGCGGAGCACGCCCCGGACAAGGTGAAGGCCGATCCGGCCCGGGCGGCGAAGATCAACCGGGAGTTGTACCGGGACTTCCTGACCGCCGTTTCCGATTGCGATATCACAAAGCTGTTTTATTCCTCCAGCGACACCGTCTACGGCGAAAGCCGGAACGGAAAGGTGTTCACCGAGGAGGACGCCCCCGCCCCCATCAACGCCTACGGGCAGCAAAAGGCGGAGGCCGAGCGCGTCACGTTGGAGCAGGGCTGTTCCGTGGCCCGGTTCAGTTATCTGTTCGCGCCGTCGCTGACCCATAAACGCCATTTCTTTGACGAGATCACCGGCAGGCTGAAGGCCGGGCAGCGGGTGGAGATGTTCACGGATTATATCCGCTCCTCGCTGCCGTACCCCACCGCGGCGGCGTACCTGATCCGTCTGGCGGAGACGCAAACCTGCGACCGGGTCTTCAATATCTGCGCGGATGAGCCCACCTCCAAATACGACCTGGGCCTGTTCGCGGCCCGTTGCTGCGGCGCGGACCCGTCGCTGGTGGTCCCTGCCCTGGGAAAAACCTCCGGTGTGTTCACCGAAACCCGCGCCGAAGCCATCGTTATGAGCAAC
>CAMJYF010000250.1 GCA_946409885.1 uncultured Clostridia bacterium
GCCGTGCTGCGGGCGGCGGGCGGCGGGGCGGCCTTTTCGCCCTCCACCGTCAGTCTGTACGGCGGCCTGCTGTTTCTGCCCCTGCTGATCCTGCCGCCGGTGCGGCTGACGGGAGCGGATTACCGCGGGGTGCTGGATACCTGCGCCGCTGGGGTGTACCTGCTGCTGGGCGCCGCCAAGCTGGGCTGTTTTTCCTATGGCTGCTGCTACGGGGTGGCGTGCGACGTTGGCTTTTACAACCGCTTTGCCGGGGAAAGGGTCTTTCCGGTGCAGCTGGCGGAGGCGGCGGTTTCCTTCCTCATCGCCGGGCTGCTGTACCGGCTGGCGGTCAGGCAGGGGAGTGCCAGCGGAAGGCTGCCCGCGGGCGGGATCTACCCGCTGGGGCTGGCGCTGTACGGCGCGGCCCGGTTCGGCCTCCAGTTCCTGCGGGCGCACGAGATCCCGGCGGAGGCGGATCTGCTCGGCTTTCTGGACCTGTGGCAGATCGTCTCCTGCGTGGCCGTGCTGACCGGCGCGGTGTGGCTGGCGGCGTTATATGGCGCACGGAAACGGACCGGCAGCAGCGCTGGCGCGGGATAAAGCCCTTGTTGCGGGCGCCGCGTCTCTGCGGTGTAACGGGCCGTCCGGCGGATCGGCATTCCTGCCCGCCGCCGTGTGGCGACGTTCCGCACCGGCCGGTTCCGTCGCTTTGCGTATCATTTAAAAAAGGATCCCTGACCGATCGCGGTGCAGGGATCCCTGTCTTTTATGCCCGGCGGCGCTGTTTCGGAGGGAATAGCCTCCCGCCGCCGTTCGCGTTTTTCAGCCTTCGATGGGATTTTTCAGGGTATAGATCATCTCGCACATTTCGCCGGTCTCCTCGTCGTCCACCAGCCATTCGCCGCGGTAGAAGTTGCGGCCGCGGACCTCCACACGGTCCTCATAGATCTCCACTTCCACGCCGTCGCCGCTCTTTTGGTAGATCTCATTGTCGCCGTTGCCGGCCAGCTCTGTATTGCGGGGCAGATAGATCTCCGGGAAGCCGTCGCTGTTGTGGAAGGACCAGAACAGGTACAGGGGCATGTGGGTGTGACCGCAGAAGTAGAACAGGTCGTGGGTCTCATTGTATTCGGCCAGCATATTGATCAGCCGGTCGGTGTAATTCTCGTTCTCGTCGCAGGCGTCGTCGGAGGGGTAGTGGGAGAAGACGAACACGGGCTTGCCGCTGCCGGCGGCCTCCGCCAGTACGCCTTCCAGCCAGGTGAACTGCTCTTCCGTCATCACCATGTCGTAGACCAGCTGCGCCTCCATGCCCAGCACGATGAAGTAGTAGCCGTCGATCACCTGATAATAGTAAGGATGCTGCAGCTTGTAGCCGAAAAAGGCCTCGGTGTAATCGTACCAGCGGTTCTGCAGCGTGTTGTAGTCGCCCTCGCCGTTGCCGATGTCGTGGTTGCCCATCACGGGCAGCACCTTTTCGTTCTTCAGCAGCATGCCGGTGGTGCCGTGGAACAGCATGTTTTCAATGTTCTGGCCGTTCATGGTGTTGTCGCCCAAAAACAGGATGGCGTCGTTGCCGCTCTTGTTTTTCTTTACGTCCTGCAGGCAGCGCTCGAAAATTTTGTATCGGTTAAAGTTGTTGCCCTCGATGTGTGTGTCGGAAATGACCGTGAAATTCAGCTTGCAGCTTTCGGGATCCCGCACGTCGTATTTCGCGCCGGAATGGATGCCGCAGGCCAGGATCATCACCAGGGAGACCAGTACCGCAAAGGCGCGGAGGATGGGAGATTTCAGCATAAGATTTTACCTTCCTTTTCTTTATGTGTGATTGTTTCTGCCGAAACAGATAAAGTACGTTTGTCCGCGGCGCAGTGGGGCCGCGCTGCCGGGTCGCTCAGGCGGGAAACAGACGGGTTATCCGCCGACGGTTTCTCTCAGCGCGTACGTCGCTTCCAGCGGCTCGCCGTTCTTTTCCGCCCATTCGCCGGTGTAATAGTTCCGGCCCCGGACGACCACTTCGTCCCCGTACACCTCCACGTCCATGCCGACGCCGGTATTATCCGTGATGATGTTGTCCTTTTCGCCGGACAGCTCTGTCAGGCGCGGCAGGTTGATCTCCGGGAAGTTGTAGTACTGCCCGAAGGAGGAGGCTGTCAGCGTGCGGTGGGTGTGGCCGCTGAAATAGAACAGATCGTGGTCCTCGGCAAACGCGGTCAGCAGGTCCGTCAGGCCGGGCTCATGATCCGGGTCGATCCGGCGGGAGGCCCGCTCCGGATGGTGGGAGAACACGAAGGTGGGCCTGCCGCTTGCGGCCGCCTTTTCCAGCGTGTCGCTCAGCCAGTCCAGCTGGGCGTTGGACAGCGACATGGTGTTGCTGGTATGCTCCTCCGTGCCCAGTACGATGAAGTAATACCCGTCGATCACCTCATAATAATAGGGTACGGTCAGCGCCTTGTCAAAGAACGCCTCCGTGTAGGCGTACCAGCGGTTTTGCAGCTTGTCGTAGTCGCCCTCGCCGTTGCCGATATCGTGGTTGCCAAGCACCGGCAGCACCTTCTGTCCCTTCAGCAGCAGCGAGACCGTTCCGTGGAAGAACATATTTTCCGTGTTGTTGCCGTTCATGGTGTTGTCCCCCAGGAACACCACCGCGTCTTCGCCGCTCCGGTTGCGCTTTACGTCCCGCAGGCACCGGGCGAACACCTTATAGCGGGCGGCGTTGTTGCCCTCGATATGGGAATCGGACAGCACGGAGAAATTGAGCAGGCAGGTATCCGGGTCCTTGACGTCGTGGTCTTTCCCGCCGCCAACCCCGGCGGTCATCAGCATCACAAGGGAAAGCATCGTTGCCAGAACACGCAGGATCGGGCTCATCATGGTTCATCGACATCCTTTCCGTATTCCTTCCTGAAAATATGCTTCCCCAGAAGGGATACCGTTTTATGTTTCTTTTATTATAACACGGCGCAAGCGCGGTTGTCCAGTCAAAATATGAAATCATTTTGCTTGACAAACCGATTTTGTTTGCGTAAAATGCTGTTGTTCTGATTTTGTTCTGTTAAAGCCGGGATCACATATGAAGAAGATTGCTGCCATTCTGAAAAAAGAACCCATGCTGACCGTCTCCGTGCTGGCGGCGGTGTTGTCGCTGTTCCTCACACCGCCCTCGGCCGCCCTGTTGCGGGAGATCGACTGGCGCACCCTGGGCACGCTGTTCATGATGCTGACGGTGCTGGAGGGGTTCAAGCAGGAGAATATCTTTGCCCCGGTGCTGCGGCTGGCAGGGCGCATCGGCACGCTGTCCGGGCTGGGGCTGTTTCTGGTGTTCTCGGTCTTTTTCAGCTCCATGTTCGTCACCAACGACGTGTCCCTCATCATCTTCGTGCCCCTTACCATTCTGCTGTTCCGGGCGGCCGGGCGGGAAGCCTTCATCCTGCCCCTGCTGGCAATGGAAAATATCGCGGCGGTGCGCGGCTCGCTGCTGACGCCCTTCGGCAGCCCGCAGAACCTGTTCATCTTTGGGCGCAGCGGCGTTTCCCCCTGGCGCTTCATCCGGTACATGTTCCCCCTGTGGATCCTCTCCGCCGCGCTGTTGGTGGGATTCGTACTGTTCCTGTTCCGCAAAAACTTTCGGGAAAAGACGGCGCTGGGGAAGGAATCGTTCGCGGCTCCCTCCTCCGGCGGCAAGGGCAAAAAGGCGGTGCTGCTGTGCCTGTTCGCGCTGGTGATCGCCGTGATCGTCAGCCGCACCCCGTACTGGTACGCCGCCGTAGGGGTGGTATTGGTGGCGGTGCTGATCACGGACCGAAAGCTGCTGCTGAAGACGGATTACGTGCTGCTGCTCACGTTCCTCTGCTTCTTCATCTTTTCCTCCTCCGTGGCAGCAAACGAACACACCGCCGCGTTTTTGCAAAGGGCGGTGGCGGGCAGGGAATACCTCGTCAGCATCCTGCTCAGCCAGGTCATCTCCAACGTGCCCGCCGCCATTGTGCTGTACCCCTTTTCGCAAAATACCGGCGCCCTGCTGTACGGGCTGGATTCCGCCGGCCTGTGCACGCTCATCGG
>CAMJYF010000251.1 GCA_946409885.1 uncultured Clostridia bacterium
AGGCAAGATCAACCATAATGATCGGAATTATGATGGATTTCAATGTGGTTTTGTGAGGAAACCGGTTGCGGGCGGTCAGTGCCCGCCCCTACAAAGCGCTCGCCAAATCCTTTTTTCTTTCATTTCGCAAAAAACTATTGACAAATCGTTCCCGGGGTGTTACAATCCACTCATATTGAGAACCGAAGAGCAAGAGTAGTAGCCGGTCGGTAGCTTTTCAGAGAGCCGCGTGTGGTGCGAGTGCGGTAAAGTGAATTCCGGTGAATGGACTTGTGAGGGCGAACCGAACGCGCATGCCAGTAGGGGAGACGGGGCCGCCCGTTACAGCGGATCGCGTATGTTGGTACGCGAGCAGAGGGTATTCTTACTCCCGGGGTAAGAATAAAATTAGGTGGTACCGCAGAAGAGATTTCTCCTGTCCTAAGTTGTTAGGGCAGGTTTTTCTTTTGTCCGCCGCCGATAACCTCAAAGGTTCTTGATAAAAATCTATTTTTTATCTTGAAAGGAAAGAACACCATGAAAAACACGAATCGCAGCCGTAAACTCCTTGCCGTCATCGGCGTCATTCTCAGCCTGGCGCTCGTCCTGGGCCTCGCCTCCTGCGGCGGCGCCAAAACCGACGAAACCACCACCGCGGCGGACGAAGCCGGCACCCAGGCGTCGGAAACCGACGAAACCCAGGCGGCCGAACCCGCCGCCAAGGACAGCTACAAATTCGCCGTCATCAAGCAGCTTGACCATGCCTCTCTGGATGAGATCGCAAACGCCGTCAAGGCCCGGCTGGAGGCCATCGGCGCGGAGCGGGGCGTGACCGTTGAGGTGGAGATCACCTCCGGCCAGAACGACCAGACCGTCCTGAAGCAGCTGGCCGATCAGGCCGTCGCCGACAAGGTGGACGCCATCATCCCCATCGCCACCATGGCCGCGCAGGTAACGGCGCTGGCGGCGGAGGAGACCAAAACGCCCGTGATCTTCGCGGCGGTGTCCGATCCGGAAGCCGCTGAGCTGACCGGCATCGACTACGTCACCGGCACCAGCGACGCGCTGAACACCGCGTTCATCATGGATATGATGCTGGCGCAGAACCCGGACGCCGACAAGGTGGGCCTGCTGTATTCCCTGTCCGAGACCAACTCCGCCAAGCCCATCCAGGAGGCAAAGGACTATCTGGACGGCAAGGGGATCGCCTATACCGAGCAGACCGCCAATACCAACGACGAGGTCGTCGCTGCCGCCACCGCCCTGATCGCGGAGAACGTGGACGCGATCTTCACCCCCACCGATAACGTCATCATGGCCGCCGAGCTTGCCATTTACGAGGACCTGGCCGGGGCTGGCGTCCCCCATTATACCGGCGCGGATTCCTTTGTGCGCAACGGCGCCTTCGCCACCTGCGGCGTGAATTATACCGATCTGGGGACCCGTACCGCCGACCTGGCGTTTGAGGCCGCCAACGACGGTATGGCCGCGCTGGAGGATTATTACCTGATGGACGGCGGCATCATCACCGTCAACACCGAAACCGCCGCCGCGCTCAACGCCGATTACAGCATGTTCGGCGACATGGGCCAGCTGGTTGAGGTGCAGACGTCCGAGGACTGATCAGGCAGAATGAATGCGGAATTCGGAATCAGGAATGCGGAATTGTGTGAATGACGAAAAACTGCTTTGAAGAAAAGTGAAAACTGTTGATGAAATCATTCCACATCCTTCTGTCACAAAATTCCGAATTCCGAACTCCGCATTCCGAATTAACCAGGGGTAGTTTTTATGCTTCTCATTTCACAAACCGCTTTGGAGCTGGGGTTCCTGTACGCGCTGGTGGCCATGGCGCTGTTCCTCAGCTATCGTATCCTTGATATCGCCGACCTGACCACCGACGGCTGCTTCGTGTTGGGAGCAGCCGTATCGGTCACCACAGCGGCTGCGGGGCACCCCGTGGCCGCCCTGTTCTGCGCCGTGGCCGCGGGCGCCTGCGCCGGTTTCGTGACCGCTTTTTTGCAGACGCGCCTCGGCGTGCCGTCGATTCTGGCCGGCATCGTCACCAACACGGGCCTGTATACCATCAACCTGATGGCCATGGGCTGGAGCTCCAATAAAAGCCTGCTGGGCAAGGCCACCGTCTTTACCATGCTGAAGGAGACCGGCTTCGGCGGCGACTGGTACGAGCTGATTTTGGCCGCCGCGGTGACGGTGGCGGCGGGCGCGCTGCTGTACTTTTTCCTCGGCACGCGGCTGGGGCTTTCCATCCGCGCCACCGGCGACAACCGCGATATGGTCCGCGCCAGCTCCGTCAACACCAATTTCACCGTTACGCTGGGCCTGTGCGTCGCCAACTCCCTTACGGCGCTCTCCGGCGCCATGGTGGGGCAGTATCAGAAAACGGTGGATATCAACTCCGGCACCGGTATCGTGGTGATCGGCCTTGCCTGCCTGATCATCGGTGAAACCGTGCTGGGACGGCGCACGGTGCTCAAAGGTATCATTGCCGTGGTACTGGGTTCCGTCATCTACCGCTTTATCTACGCCATCGTGTTCTACACAAAGATCGTCCCGGTGGATTTTCTGAAATTGATCACCGCGCTGGTCGTCGCCGCCGCCATCGCCGCGCCGACGGTCAAAAAGCAGCTGGCGTTCCAGCGGCAAAAGGCGGCGGGGCGCAGAAAGGGGGCGAAGGGCGATGCTTGACGTCATCAACGTCTCCAAAACCTTCAATCCCGGCACCGTCAACGAAAAAAAGGCGCTGTCCGGCGTCTCGCTCCATCTGGAGCACGGTGATTTCGTAACGGTGATCGGCTCCAACGGGGCGGGCAAAAGCACCCTGTTCAACCTGATCGGCGGCTCGTTCTTCGCGGACAGCGGCCGGATCGTGCTGGACGGGAAAGACATCACCTACCGCCCGGAGTATAAGCGCAGCAAATACATCGGCCGGATGTTCCAGGACCCGATGAAGGGCACCGCGCCGCACCTTTCCATCGAGGAGAACCTGGCGCTGGCGTTTCTGCGGGCCTCGGAGCATATGTCGCCCTTTTCCCGCGTGACGAAAAAGGAGCGCGAGCGCTTCCGGGAGCAGCTGGCGGAGCTGGGCCTGGGGCTGGAGGACCGCATGAAAGCCCCCGTGGGGCTGCTTTCCGGCGGCCAGCGGCAGGCGCTGACGCTGCTGATGGCCACGGTGGTGACGCCAAAGCTGCTGATGCTGGACGAGCACACGGCCGCGCTGGACCCCGCCACGGCGGAAAAGGTGCTGGACCTGACGCGGCGGATCATCGCCGAACAGCGCATCACCTGCCTGATGGTGACGCACAATATCGCCTCCGCCCTGGCGCTGGGCAACCGCACCGTGATGATGAACGACGGGCGGATCGTGCTGACGCTGGAAGGCGGGGAACGGGAAGGGATTTCCGTAACGGATCTGATGGCGTTGTTCCGGCAGAAAACCGCCCAGTCATTTGATAACGACCGGATGCTGCTGTGAAATGAGAAAAAATAACTATTGATTTTACAGTCGGAATGTGATATAAATAGTATGTGTATTTCCGGACAGGGATGTATTATGCCCATTTTTCAGATGCGCAAAGGAAGAGGATATGTTTGCAGACGTACATAACCATATGATCTACGGGGTGGACGACGGCGCGAAGGACGAAAACGCCTCTCTGAAGCTGCTGGAGATCGCGCAGAACAGCGGCACTGAAATCATCTGCTTTACGCCTCACGTCTATCCGGAATACTTCAGCGACAACGCGGAGGGGATCCTCCGGCATTATCAGGCGCTGAAGGAGCTGGCCGCCGAACGGTTCCCCGGGCTGCGGCTGTTCCTGGGCAGCGAGATTCACTATACGCCCAGTACGCTCAGCTGGCTGCGGGATAAAAAAGCCTATACGATGAACGGCACCAACAACGTGCTGCTGGAATTCGGCAACAATGACGGCGCCGGCGCCATCATCAAGGCTGTTTCCCAGATGCTGAACAGCGGATACCGCCCCATCATCGCGCATCCGGAACGCTACGTCAAGTTCTGCACCGAATACCGG
>CAMJYF010000252.1 GCA_946409885.1 uncultured Clostridia bacterium
CGGGGCGTGAACACCGTGCAGCAGTCCTCATAGGGGCGGATGGAGATATCAAAGGTATCGATTTTACGGGAGATCTCGATGATCTCGTTTTTATCCATGCCGATGCAGGGGCGGAACACGGGGAGAGCGGCGCACTCGTCGGTGCATTTCAGGGCGTGGATGGTCTGGCTGGCCACCTGGCCCAGGCTTTCGCCGGTGATCAGCGCGTCGCAGCCCTGCCATACGGCGATACGGCTGGCCAGCTTCATCATCACCCGGCGCATGGTGACGGTGAACATCTCCTCCGGGCAATCGTCGCGGATGGCCTCCTGGATCTCCGTAAAGGGCACCGTGAACAGGTTCACCCGGCCGGAATACATGGAGACCCGGCCCAGCAGCTCGTGGACCTTCATCTCCGCCAGCTCGCTGGTGTAGGGGGGCGAGGCGAAGTGCACGGCGGTGAGCTTGACCCCGCGCTTGGCCATCATGTAGCCCGCCACAGGGGAATCGATGCCGCCGGAGATCAGCAGGCAGGCCCGGCCGGAGGTGCCGGAGGGCATGCCGCCCGCGCCCTTTAACTGCGCGCCGTGGATGTAGGCGCTGTCGTCCCGCACCTCCACGGTGACGGTGACCTCCGGATTGTGCACGTCCACCTTCAGCCCGCGGAATTTCGACAGCAGATAACCGCCCACCTCGTCGCAGATCTGGGGGGATTTGAAGGGGAAGGTCTTGTCGGACCGCTTGGCGGTCACCTTAAAGGTTTTGGCGAACAGCAGCTCATCCTGTAAGTAGGTATAGGCCGTCTCGCGGATCCTGTCGATGTCCTTTTCGCACACCGCGCAGCGGGAGATGCCCACAATGCCGAAGACCTTGCCGATGCGGCTGACCGACTCGTCCAGATCGACGTCCTCGTTTTCCGGCTCCACCACGATGACGGATTGGGCCTTGCGGAAGGTGAAATTGCCCAGGGAGCTGATACGCTCCCGCATATTTTTGATAAGCGTGTCTTCAAACGTGGAGCGGTTCAGCCCCTTCAGGGCCAGCTCGCCGTCTTTGATGAGAATGATTTCCTTCATGTGTATATATGTCCTTTTCTTTGATACAAATTGGCAGTTTGTCGAGGTAACCCTGTAGGGGCGGGCACTGACCGCCCGAAAACGTTCCCCACGGTGTTTTTTGGAAATGACGCGAATTTATCCCAGCAATCATTCAATCTCGTTCGATGATTGCGGCCGTCACAATGTGTCCGGGGCCGGTTGCGGGCGGTCAGTGCCCGCCCCTACAGGGTCCGCGTCGCCTCGACAGATCCCGTTTTACAGCTTCGTCCGGATCTCTCTTGTCGCGTTGCGGATGGCGTTGACGAAGGCGTCCATTTCCTCGTAGGTGGTATAGCGGCTCATGCTGACGCGGGCGGCGGAATCGATGCGGGCGGGGGGCAGACCCATCACGGAGAGCACCTCGCTGCGCCGGCCCTTTTTGCAGGCGGAACCGGCGGAAACGTAGATGCCGCGCTCGCTGAGGTAGTTGATGAGCACCTGGGAGGGGACGCCCGCCACGGACAGGTTGATGATGTAGGGCAGCCCGTCGGCGGGGGAATTGATCGCCACCCCGGGGACCGTTTTCAGCTGCTGCAGCGTATAGCGGCGCAGGCTTGTCATTTTTTCCAGCGTCTGCCGCGGGTCCGGCAGCGCCGCGGCGGCCGCGCCGAAGCCCACGATGGCCGGCAGCGGTTCCGTGCCGGAGAACAGGCCGTTCTCCTGCCCGCCGCCCAGCGCGTAGGGCCGGAGGGACACGCCCCTGCGGACGTAAAGCGCCCCCACGCCCTTGGGGCCGTGGATCTTGTGGCCGCTGACCGTCAGCAGGTCCACGCCGAGTTTTGCGGGCTTGACCGGCATTTTGCCGAAGGCCTGTATGGCGTCCACATGGATCAGCGCCGGGGCCCCCGCCCTTTTGACCGCCTTTTGCAGCAGCTCCACGGGGTTGACGGCGCCCGTTTCGTTGTTCACCAGCATACAGCTGACCAGCACGGTGTTTTTGTTGACCGCGCCCAGCAGGTCCTCCGGGGCAAAGGCCCCGTTGTGGGAGGGCTTCAGGCGGATCACCTCAAAGCCGCGCTCCTCCAGCCGGGCCATGCAGGCTGCCACGCTGGGGTGTTCCACGGCGGTGGTGACGATACGGTTGCCCTGCCGTTTTTTGGCCTCCGCCGCGCCGAAAATCGCCGTGTTGTTGGCCAGCGTGCCGGAGTGGGAAAAATACACCTCCTCCGGCGCGCAGGAAAGCACGTCCGCAATGCGCCCCCGCGCCGTCTCCAGCGCGGTTTTAGCCCGTACCCCCTTGGCGTGCAGGGCGGAGGGGTTGCCGAAGTTGTCCGTCAGAACGGGCAGCATGGCCTCCGCCGCCTCCGGGCACACCCTGGTGGTGGCGGAGTTGTCAAGATATATTTCCAATGGATATCAAACCTTTCGGTGAAAAAATCAAACAGATTACTCTATTCAATATATTATACTAAGAAAACCGGATCGTGTAAACTGTTTTTTAAAGAAAAAAGGTACCGGCTCTGCGAACCAGTACCTTCCTCTTTGTGTTGTCTGCTGCCTATTTGCCTACGTTCATCTGCTCTTCCGCCAGGGCGGCGAAGGCTTCCTGGTCGCCGGTGGAGGCCACCACGGAGGCGTGCTTGCGGCGCTGCAGCAGCTCCGCGTACATCTGCTCTTTCTTTTTGCCGTTCAGGTCGTAGAACAGCATGGGGAAGATGCCCAGGGCCCCGGTGACGGCGGGCACGATGGTGAACATGGCGAAGAGGTAGAATTTGACGTATTCCGGCTGCTCGCGGCCGCTGGTGTAGGCGTCCTGATCGTAGCCCACCCACTTTTTCAGCGCGGTGGTCACCACGGTGCTGGCGCTGGCGGCCACCTTGCGGGCCAGCTCCTTGGCAACGGAGGTCATGGCCTCGGTCCGGTAGCCGTTCTTCCATTCGCAGTAGTCCATGGATTCGTTGTACAGCTCGGTGCCGATGACGGACCGCAGGCCGTAGAACAGGGTCCACAGCACCTCCCACGTGGCCATGATGAAGAACATGGCCAGCTTGGAGTGGAACAGGCCCCCCTTGAAAGTCTTGGGGTTGAACCCGATGCAGCCCAGCGCGAACACGCCCAGCAGCAAAAAGTTGTTGATATAGTGGCTGACGATATACAGCAGCCGGCTGGAGAAGTGGCGGCGGAACCAGGGTACGTAAGAGAACGACACCGGGGACAGGGGCGCCGCCGGGATGCCGGCGATGAGGGTCATGGAGCCGAAGTGCAGCACGTCCTGATAGTAGATGGTCTTGCTGCCGCCGATACCAAAGCCGGACAGGAAGTCGGAAAGGGTCAGCAACAGAATGGGTTTGTTGTTGACGATGGATTTCAGCGAGCTCATAACGCTGGGGGTTTTGATGGACTGCATGATGCGCTCGCGGGAGTTCATAAAGAACCACAGGCTCATGCCGCTGGAAAGCAGCGTGGTCAGGGTGCCCATGCCCACAAAGGCGGTAAGGAACTGGCCTTCGATGGTGCCCTTTTTGATCTTCTTGTTGTCGATCAGGTCCAGCAGCACCGTCATGATCTGCTCCGGCAGCTTTTCGCCGAAGGTGCCAGAGGCGAAGTTGGCGATGGTGATCAGCCGCGTGCGGTCCACCGGGTGGGGCGTGATGGTGGAAAGCAGGCCCGTGCGGGCGATGCCCTGGAAGGTGCCCACCCCCTCGCGGATGATGGCCAGCACCAGGTAAAACATGAACTTTACCATGGATTTGGAGGAAAGCCCGCCGAAAATGATGGGCATGAACCAGTACAGCAGCGTAAGGACGCAGCCGGGCACGGCCAGCAGCATCAGGTAGGGCTTGAATTTGCCCCAGCGGGTGCGGGTCTTTTCCACAATGGCGGCGGTAAAGATATCGTTGACGATATCCCACACGCTGTTGATGGCCTTGGCGACGGTCTGCAGGCCGAGGTCCACCTTGACGATACTGGTGATGAACCGCTCGTCAAAAACGTTGATGTTCAGGCTCTGGGC
>CAMJYF010000253.1 GCA_946409885.1 uncultured Clostridia bacterium
TTAATGCGGCAAGGTAACGGTCTTAATTTTCAATTGTTTAATTGCCGCATTAATAGAGTCGTCAGTAGTCAGTCGTCAGAAAGAATCATGAGTCAGAACATCTATCTGATCAACGAAATCGCCGCCTATGCGCCCTGCTGTGAGCAGGAGGCGGCGGACAGGGCGGCCATGCTGGATTTTTTGGCCAATACCCCGGACGCCCTGCTGCGGTCCCATCTGGCCGGGCACGTGACCGCCTCGGCCTGGATCGTGAACCCCGCCCGGGACAGGGTGCTGTTCTGCTGGCACAACATCTACCGCTCCTGGAGCTGGGTGGGCGGCCACGCGGACGGTGAAAGCGACCTGGCCGCCGTGGCCCTGCGGGAGGCCCGGGAGGAGACCGGTCTTGCCTCCGTCCGGCTGGCCCGGGAGGGGATCTTCTCGCTGGAGATCCTTACCGTGGACGGACACGAAAAACGGGGGCGCTACGTTCCCGGCCACCTGCACTATAACCTCACCTACCTGCTGGAGGCGGACGACCGTCAGCCCGTCCGGCCCCAGCCCGACGAAAACAGCGGCGTAAGGTGGTTTTTCCTGCGCGACGCGGCGGCCGCCTCCACCGAGCCGTGGATGGCGGAGCGCGTCTATCAAAAACTGATCGCCAGAACAGACAAGGAGCTTTGACGAATGGAAGAACTGTATATCGGAAGAGGAAGAGATGAAGACAACGCGGCGCTGATCGCCTTTCTGGACGAGGTGTTTTTCGCCGACGACGATGACGATACCCATTTTTTGACGCTGCTGCCCAAGATCTACAAGGACCGGTACCGCCCCGCCTGCAACAACTTTGTGGCGCAGGAGCCGGGCGGCGCCTTCCGGGCGGCCATCGGCAATTTCGATAACGACATGACCGTGGGCGGCGTGGACCTGAAGACCTGCTGCATCGGCAACGTGGCGGTGGGGAAGGACCACCGCTCCAAGGGCTACATGATCCAGCTGATGAACGCCTCCGTGGAGGATATGATGCGGCGGGGCGTGGCGCTCTCTTACCTGGGCGGGCAGCGCCAGCGCTACGGCTACTTCGGCTATGAAAACGCGGGGACCTGTTACAACTACCATTTCTCCCGCCGGTCCTTCCGTCATTCCCTGGGGGAGCTCTCCGGCGGGCTGACCCTGGAGCCGCTGTCCCCGGAGGACGCGGCGGCCGTGCGGTTCATCGACGGCATTTACGCCAAAGCGCCGGTCATTTCCCGCCGCCCCCCGGAGGCCTATTACGATATCCTCTGCTCCTGGGAGGACCTGCCCTTTCTTGTCAAAGAAAACGGCGCGCCGGTGGGCTACGCCGTGCTGGGCGGCAAGCTGGACCACGTGTGCGAGTTCGGCCTGACGGATAACGCCCTGCTGCCCCGGTTCGTGGCCGCCGTGTTCGAGCTGAGCGGCAAGGACGGCGTCGGTTTTTCCGTGGCCCCCTATGAGACGGAAAAGCTGGATTTCTTTACGAAGAACGCCTCCTCGGTGCGCGTGGACCACTGCGAATCGGTGCTGGTGCTGGATTGGAAGACCGTGCTGACCGCTTACCTGCGGGCGGCGGCCTCTTATCAGACCCTGTGCGACGGGGAGCTGACCGTGCTGATCCACGGCAAGGCGGGGGACGAATCCCTGCGGCTGGCCGTGAAGAATAACGAAGTGTCCGTGACGGATTACGACGGCGCGCCCCGGTTTGAACTGGATTGCCTGGCGGCGGTGCGGGCGTTCTTCTCCAATTACCCCTCCGACCGGGCCGCCTTCCCGCCTGCCGCGCGCCAGTGGCTGCCCCTGCCCATGTTCTTCTCTTCACGGGATACGATGTAGAGGGAGCAGGCAGTAGGCAATAGCGTTTGCCGTATCAAAAAAACCGGGCTTTGGCCCGGTTTTTTTTGATACGGTTTGTGTGCGGCGAGATCAGTCCTTGGAATACTTCTCCTCCACCATCGCGCAGACGGTAAAGATCATGATGACCACTAAAATGAACAGCGTAACGGTACAGGCCACGCTCAGCTGCAGGTAATCCACCGTAACGGCGTTGCCCAGCAAGGCCCCCACCACGGCGTTGTCGCTGTTGCCCACAATGGAGGAAAGGTTAATGGCGCCGGTCACAAAGGGCTTGGCAAAGGCGTTGAAGCAGGCGTTCATGAGCAGCGCCGAAACAAAGGCCCCCACGGAAAGGCACAGCGGCACCACGTGCTTGCTCATCACGGCGCTCAGCACGGTGAACACCAGCACCAGCAGCACCAGCAGGGCGAAAAACACCAGCGCGGCGATCAAAAATTTGCCGCAGGCGAACTCTTTGGAAAGGCGCTCCTTCACGTCGTCGCTCAGGTTGTCCAGCACGCTTTTCCATGCCTGCAGGCTGGTAGTATCACCCTGCGCCAGTTTGACGATATCCTTGATGCTGGTATATTCGCCCAGCCCCAGGGTGCTGGTAAGCAGGTTGGTTTTGGCGCCGCCGGTACTGCCGCTCAGGGCGCTGAGCAGGCCGGAGGTGACCACCGCCCGCAGCAGCGGCAGAAAGTACAGCACCGGAAAAATGGCGATGGAAAAGAGGGGTGCCAGAATACGATAAGCGGTTTTCATGCGGATCGTCCTTTCGGTCTTTGTCCTTTCATTATAGCACGGGGTTTTACGGCGTTCAATAAACAGATTTTATGCAAAGTGAACAATAAACGCCTTTTGTCGCAAAAAGTCACACCGTCTCCCCGATCAGGTCGTATTCATTGGTTCCGGTGATCTCCACGTCCACAAAATCGCCGGGGACAAGGGGGCGTTTGCTGAGGATCGTAATGGCGGAATCGATCTCCGGCGCGTCCATCCAGGTGCGGCCCAGGTATTCGCCGGGCTCGTCGCCGTATTCGTCGATGACGCAGCGCTGCACGGTGCCCACCAGATCGTTCTGCCGGTCGGTGAAAATGTCGTACTGCTGCTCCATGATGATTTCACCCCGGTGGGCGGCGATGTCCGGGTCCACCTGATTGTCCATCTTCGCGGCGGCGGTGCCCTCCTCGCGGGAGTAGGCGAAGCAGCCCAGCCGGTCAAACCGCGCCTTTTCCACAAAGTCGCTCAAAGCTTCAAACGCCGCCTCGTCCTCCCCGGGGAATCCGGTGATGAAGGTGGTGCGGATGATCCCGTCCGGCAGATACGTCCGGATTTTTTTCACCAGCGCCAGCAGGCAGTCCTTGTCGCCGTGGCGGTTCATGGCCTTTAAGATGCGGCCGTCCGCGTGCTGCAGGGGCAGGTCGATGTAGTTCAGTATCTTGTCGTTGTCCCGGATGGTCTCCAGCAGCTCGTCGGTGAGCCGGTCCGGGTAGCAGTACAGCAGGCGGATCCACTCGATCCCCTCGATCTTCACCAGCTCCCGCAGCAGGGCGGAAAGCTTCGGCTCGCCGTACAGGTCCTCGCCGTAGCGGGTGGTGTCCTGGGCGATGACGATCAGCTCCTTCACGCCCTTTTCCACCAGCGTCTTCGCCTCCTCCACGCAGGATTCGATGCTGCGGCTGCGCATGGGGCCGCGGATCTGCGGGATGGCGCAGTAGGTGCAGCAGTTGGAGCAGCCGTCGGCGATCTTCAGGTACGCCCACCAGGGGGGCGTGGTCAGCAGACGCTCGCCGCACAGGGGCAGATCCTTTTTGGGCGGGTAGAGGCTGACGGTATCGCCCGCGAAGACCTCCTCCACGGTTTTCACGATGTCGCCGTTGGCCCCGATGCCCATCACCGCGTCCACCTCGGGCATTTCTTTCAGAATCTCGTCCCGGTAGCGTTCCGCCAGGCAGCCGGTGACGATGATTTTGCGAATGGTACCCTCTTCTTTCAGCTGGCCCATTTCAAGGATGTTGTCGATGGCCTCCTGCTTGGCGGCGTCGATAAAGCCGCAGGTGTTCACGATCACCGCGTCGGCCTCCTCCGCCGACCCCACGATCTCATAGCCCGCCTTCACGAGCTTGTCCAGCATCAGCTCGGAATCCACCTGATTCTTCGGGCAGCCGAGGGAAATAAAACCTATTTT
>CAMJYF010000254.1 GCA_946409885.1 uncultured Clostridia bacterium
TCACTGTTCATGGGAGTCCGGTCGTTCATATCCTTGGTATAGTCTGACTGAGACGCCTTTCTGAAAAATACCGGGAACGCGGCGGAACGGTCCTCGTTCCGTCAGTTCATCCCGTTTTATTATATCATTTTAACATAGAATCTCGCCCTCGTCAATCGGTTTATTAAGAATTTACACTTTTGAGCGCTTCTTTTAATTCTCCGATGATCCTTTTTTCGATCCGCGAGATGTAACTCTGCGAAATGCCCAGCAGATCTGCAACCTCTTTCTGGGTATGTTCCCGCGCGCCGTTGAGCCCGAACCGCAGGCTGATGATTTTCCGGTCCCGCTCGCTGAGCTGTGAAATCCCCTGCCGCAGCATGCCGATTTCCTCATCTGTTTCCAGCCCGACGGAGACCATATCGTCGTCCGTATACAGGATATCGCTCAGCAGCAGCTCGTTGCCGTCCCAATCCACGTTCAGCGGCTCATCCAGCGACAGATCCGTTTTGGTGTTGGAGGTCTTGCGCAGACACATGAGGATCTCGTTTTCGATGCAACGGCTGGCATAGGTGGCCAGCTTGATGTTACGCTCCGGGCAGAAGGTGCGCACGGCCTTGATCAGACCGATGGTGCCGATGGAGACCAGATCCTCCGCCGGGACGGAGGCGTTTTCAAATTTTTTGGCGATATACACCACCAGCCGCAGGTTGCGCACAATCAGCTCGTTGCGGGCCGCCTCATCCCCCGCCGTGATCCGCGCGAAGACGGCTTCCTCCTCCTCCTTCGTCAGGGGCTCCGGCAGTGTGCCCGGCCCGTTGATGAACAGCAGCTCCCCCGGCCGGTGAGGAGACGACCTCCCCCGCCGTGCCTTCAGGGAACGGGCGATCTTCCGGATCAATGCTATCATATCTGTCACCTTTCACTCAAAAATACGGCTGTTGATCAGCGCGTCGCAGCCGGAAAGCTCCATAGGCGCGTCCAGCACGGCCACGCTGACGGCATCGACCGTTACATACCTGTCGCCATTTTGTACGACCGCCCTTTCGCAGGTGAAAGCAGGCAGAAACCGCTCCCCCGCCACCGTTGCCACGGGGATGACCCGCGCCCGCAGCGTACCGACAGGCTCGTCGACGGCAAAACGGCCCAGCGCGGCCAAAAAACCGGATTCCTCTGCGGTTAGCAGCGGAAGGATGAATTCCCGCCGGGCGATAATTACCGGGTTGCCCGTATAACAATCCGCCACAAAATGGCCGCTGTCATACAGCGCTTTTCCCGTCACCCGCCTTCCGTCCCTGCGCAGCTCGATCTCGTACCGGTATTGGGCGCGTCCGCTGAAGCATTTCTTCTTCAGCAGCCGCAGCACCACGTACAGCACTACGCTGAGCAGCACCAACGAAGGAAAATCCAGCCCGATATAGGATGCGCCGTTGCGGCTGATCACACCGCCGGTCAGCTGCGACAAAAAGAATGTGGCCCCCGCAAACAGGAACGTCAGCGCCAGAAACAGCCAGAGGCATTTCAGGAACCGCTCTTTCCGCCGGGTGTAGAAGGCCGCCGTTACGATCAGCAGACCGCCGGCCGCGCGGATCAGCAGCTCCGGCAGGAAACCCAGCGGAGGGGCAAGGATCACCAAAGACAGAGCGCCTCCGAGAAAAGAGGCCGCGATCAGCCGTCCGTCCGCCGTCTTCACTCCGGAAAACTGCCGCACGGACAGCAGCAGCAGAAACGTTACGACGGTATTCAGGAAAATCAGCGTATCCAGATAGATGACGTTCCGCAACCCACACACCGCCCCACGCCGCAAAGCCGTTCTTTCTGCCTCTATCATATCATATCCCGCGCCGGGATTCTGTCGAAACAGGCCACACAAAAAAAGAACCCTCCGGCTTATTCACAAGAAAAAGCACAGAGGGTTTCTGATCGTGATACAAAGGGTCGATATTGCCGTTTACAGGCGGCTGTTCCTGCGGCAGATCATACACACCCAGCCGGATTCCGTCAGGCGCTTTTCTATGGCAAAGCCGTTTTCCGTCAGGCAGGCCACTACCTCGTCCTCCCGGGTATCGATGATGCCGGAGACGATATACGCCGCGCCTTCATCAAGGAAATCGATGATGGAGGGCGTGAGGGCGATGATGGCGTCCGCCACGATATTGGCGGTGACCACCTGAAATTTGCCGCTGACCCGGTCCGTCAGGTTGCCGTGGATCATGTGGAAGGCCGGCTCACAAAGGCCGTTCAGCCTGCCGTTTTCCACCGCCACCTTCACCGCCAGCCGGTCGATATCCACGCCGGTGGCAGCCTCCGCCCCCAGCAGCATACCGGCCATGGAAAGGATGCCGCTGCCGCAGCCCACGTCCAGCATGTGCGTACCGGGAAGGATATTCTCCTCCAGCGCCTCCAGGCACAGGCGCGTGGTCTCGTGGGTGCCGGTGCCGAAGGCCACGCCGGGCTCCAGATGCAGCGGGATACGGCCCTGCGCGTCGTAATCCTCGATCCACACGGGGTGGATCAGCAGCTTTTTCCCCACCGCGATGGGCTTGAAATACTGCTTCCAGTTGTTTTCCCAGTCCTCGCGGGCGCAGTTGCCCAGATCGATGGCAAAGTCGATCCCCTCCGCCCGCAGCCGGTCGGAGATAAAGGAGACCGCCTCCTGCGGGTTCTCCTCCGGCGAGATATAGATATGGACGATCCCCTTCGTCCGGTCCTTTTGCAGCAGCTCCTCGTCGATCAGGTCGATTTTGGCGATGGCCATGGCCTGCTCTTCCAGGTCGCTGTAGTCCTCGATATAGATACCGTAGGGAACGGTCATGGAGGCGATGGCGCCCGCCTCGTCCACCCGTTCCACGGGTACGGTGATCTTGATTTCCGTCCAGTTTTCCATGCTGTTCTCCTCAGTTGTTGGCTTCCTCTTCCGAAGCGAAGGTGAAATTGACGTCGGTGACCGGTTCTTTTCTGCCATGGTTGTAGAATCTGCGGTCGTTCAGCGCCCACACCTTTACGGAGAAACCGCCCGGCTGCACGCCCTTTACCACGTTTTCGATCTCATAGATGTTGGCGTCCAGCGTATCCAGCGCGGAAAGGATCTCCGCCTCCAGAAAGGAGGGACGCACCGCCGCGCCGAACTCCGGCTCCCCGTGGTGGGAGATGAGCATATGCTCCAACAGCGTCAGCAGGTCCTCGTCGATCTCCAGCCGCTTGCCGATCTCCTCCACGATCATGGCCCCTTTGACAAGATGCCCCACTAAAATACCGCGCACGGTGTAGCTGTCCACCAGCCCCGTGGGGGACAAATTGAACTCGTCGCTTTTGGCGATATCGTGCAGGATAGCCCCCGCCAGCAGCAGGTCGCCGTCCACGGAGGGGTACAGCTCCGCCACCCGCTGCGCCATGCGGCAGATGGAAAGCGTGTGCATCATCAGGCCGCCCCGCACGGCGTGGTGCAGCCGGAACGCGGCGGGCAGCTCCACAATCCTGGCTTTGTATTCCTCCAATACGGCGGAGGTCAGCTTTTTCAGCTGCTCATCCTGAAAATGATCCACGATCCACGCCAGCTCGTCGTACATCTTCTGCCCCGGAAAGGAGGCGGAGGGCACGAATTTGCTGATATCGATGCCGTCGCTGTCGTTGGCGGCGCGGAAGCGGTCGATGCGGAACTGCGGCTGGTTGTTGTACATATTCAGCACGCCGCGCACTAAAATGACCGAGTTGGCCGCGGGCTGCTCCTCCGGCGTCCCCTTAAAGTCCCAGATCTTCGCGGCCACGTTCTGCTCGCTGTCGTTGATCATCAGGTCCAGATAGACGGACCCGTTCTTCGCCGTCTTCCGGTCGCAGGTGCGGACGAACACAAACCCCTGCAGGGTGCCTCTGTTGTCAATTTCTTTCAACTTCATTTTTTGCTCCTGATTTCTATCATCAGGCCCTCCGTTTTTTCTCTGCATGTGATTCAAGGGATTTCATCGAAAAATAGGGAATGCCTGACCTATTGCATTTTAATAATTGATTCAGTTATCCAATGTGCCATAAAAACCGGTA
>CAMJYF010000255.1 GCA_946409885.1 uncultured Clostridia bacterium
GAAAAGGAGACAAAACCATGAGTAATTCTATTAAAGACAGTAATGACATTGGGACGGTTCCTTGTCTTCACGATGTGCCGCTATGGTACAAGGGAATCAAAAAGCTTTGAAAAGCTTTGAAAATTGAAAGATAAAAAAACAATCAGGGGCGGGTCCTATTCTGACGGGAGAATACAGGAACATCCCCTGATTTTTTCTGTACAAACGCGCCGGTGTATGCTATAATCCGGTTGGAACCGGTTTGGATCACCGCGACGGGGGATCCGTCCGGCGCCGGAATATACCATCGAAAAGGAGCTGCTTCCATGCTTGCAAAACGACCGCCCATGGGCTTTAATACCTGGAACACCTTTGGGGGAGACATCAACGAAGAAATCATTTTCAAAACCGCGGACAAAATGGTGGAGCTGGGGCTGCGGGACGCCGGATATGAATATCTGGTCATCGACGACTGCTGGTCGGAGATGGAACGTGATCCCGCCACCGACCGTCTGGTCCCCGATCATATCAAGTTCCCCCACGGCATGAAATACGTGGCTGATTACGTCCATTCCAAGGGGCTGAAATTCGGCATGTATTCCGACGCGGGGGTGTACACCTGCGCCATGTACCCCGCCTCCTTCGACAGGGAATACCTCGACGCGAAAACCTTTGCGGAATGGGGCGCGGATTACCTCAAATACGACTACGGCAACAAGCCGGACGATATCCGCGGCGACGTGCTCTACCGCCGCATGGCGCTGGCGCTGCGGCAATCCGGCCGCGATATCGTGTTTTCCGCCTGCCAGTGGGGCTGCGACGAACCGCATCAATGGATCCGCTCCGCCGGCGCGGATCTCTACCGCTCCACCGGCGATATTCTGGATTCCTTTGAATCTATGAAAAAAATCGCCCTGTCGCAGATCGACAAGCTCTGCTGCGCGGGCCCGGGCCTGTGGAACGATACGGATATGCTCACGGTGGGCATGCACGGAAACGGCAACGTGGGGCGCGGCGGCTGCACGGATATGGAATACCGCACCGAATTCGCGCTCTGGTGCATGATCCAGTCGCCGCTGATGATCGGCGCGGATCTCAGAAAGCTGGACGAAACCAGCCTTGCGCTGCTGAAAAATCCACATCTGATCCGGATCAACCAGGATGAAGACGGCCGGCCGCCCTACGTGCTGCACGGCGCGGTGGACGAGGAGAATTTTACGCTCTGCAAACTGCTGACGGATAACGAGATCGCCATCCTGATGGTCAACCTCACGGAGCGCACCATCAAGATGCGCTTTCTGATGGAGGATATGGGCATCCCCGTGCATACGAGACTGGGGCTTGCAATGACCGACGCCTACACAGGTGAAAACCTCGGCGTAAAGCGCGAGATCTTCTTTAAGGATATCGCCCCGCACGACAGCGCCTGCTACCTTTGCCGGATTAAGTAGCGGAAGGCAGATGGTTACGGAAAACGTGAATTGTCCCCTCTAAGCATGATATTCCATTTCCTTTCTTCCCGTGTTATGATCTGTTTGAAAAGCGCGCTTTCAATTTTGAAGCCTGTTGCCTGTATTTTTATTGCCTTTCCCCCTTATTTTTTAGGCTTTATGCCTGATTCCTAAGTGGGAAAGTTGAGCTTTTATCAACTTCATGTTCCTGTTCTGCGCCATCTTCTTCTCGCTGGGCCATGATCATCACGCAGGTGAAGCACGGCGAATCCTATGCGATCACCGACGAGGAGATCAAGCTGGCCCAGATGGCGGACGACTGATCCCCCCAAAAAAACGCAACGCGGTTCCGGACCCCCGGAGCCGCATTTTATTGTGGAAAAAGATACCGCGGACCCGTAAAGGTCCGCGGTAAAGAAAGGAGACGATGAATGAAAAAATTGGAGCGGATGACGAGGCTCGAACTCGCTACCTCCACCTTGGCAAGGTGGCGCTCTACCAGATGAGCTACATCCGCATCTCTTGTGAACGTGCTTTATTATAGCGGATGAGGGTGGAAATGTCAAGGATTTTTTTGGGAATCTCTCTTTTTCTTTTTGTGATTAGTGTTTTTTTCTGAAATTTCTTGACAATCAAAATAAGTTTTATTATATTTGTCTTATCAATGAAATATGGAGGTTTGTGATGAAACGCTTTTTATCTGTTTTTTTGACCGCGGTGATGCTGCTGGCGCTGGTAACGCCGCTGCTCCCGGCGCTGGCCGCGGACGACTACATCTATTGTTATACCTATTCCGACATTCAGGTGGAAAAAAACAGCGACCTGCAGCGCTACGGCACCAACTCCAACCCCATCACGGGCGGGGGCGGGCAGGATCTGCCCCGGAACGATTCCTCCCGCGGGGTGTCCAACGCCAACCTGATCTACCTGGCCAAAAACGAGCGCGAGGGCTTTCAGGTTTATTTCTATGAAAAAGGAGAGGGCCGCACGCTGCGCCTTGAGGTGGGCGAGTTTACCAACGCCAACGGCGACGTGCTGCCCCATCAGGTGTTCCGCGAAGAGTATTTCTTTGACACCGGTTACGCCTACGCCAACGCGACTGTGGAGCTGGCGGACGCGCTTGTTCCCTGCGCAGACACGGTTGAGGTGCAGACTGCCCAGAATAAAAATGAGACCTTCTACATTGAGGTCCGTTCCGCTGCCGACCAGCCCGCCGGCGTATATTACGCGGACGTTAAATTCTATGATGACGACACGGCCCTGACCCCGGCAAGGAACACCACAAAGGTGGCCGCTGTGGTGTGGGATTTCGCCCTGCCGCAGCAGCACTACGGAAACATGGTGCTGGGGCTTTATAACTCCGCCTCCGGCTACGGCGACAGCTGCTATCTCCTTACGCAGAACGGCATCGCCATGAACGGCGAGGGGAATGTAGTCAACCCGGAGGATCAGGCCAGGGCGGACGCTATCATCGAGGGCTGGAACGAATACCTGCTGGACCACGGTATTTCCCCCTACGAAATTCCACGCAACCTGATCGATAACGATGAAAAGGCGGCGGAGCTGGCCATGGCGGACGTACGCCAGAAGGCGTTCTTCGTCCCCTTACTCAACGCAGACGTCTATAACGCAACCTATAATTCGGCTACGCTGGCAAAGATCAACCAGTATAAGGACCTGATCGACGGCAACGCGTATCTGACGGGAAAGGCACATCTTTATTTAACGGACGAGCCCGCAATCGGTTTGGATGGAGAAAAATACCAGCCGGAGATCGATGCGCTGAACGACAGGATCAACGCCGCGAAAGCGGCATGGCCGGAGCTGGACCGCGTCATTACCTACTGTCTGGGCGAAACAAAGGTTAACAACAACCGCGCCTATCTCCCCTTCGACAGTGCTGTGGAGGTTCTGAACCCCATGGAGAACACCGTCTGCGTCAACAACAGCCTGCTTGCCTCCAGACGGGGCATTTACGATTCCTACTTAACCAAATTTGCCGGAAAGTGGCGTTATCCCGGCGATATTCAGCAGGGCAGCATGGAGCTTTGGTATTACGGAAAAAGTACCAACGGCTCACTGCGCCGCATTCTCTTCTGGCAGCAGTCCGCCCTGCAGGACGATATGTTCCTGTACTGGCAGGGCGCCTATTACCGCAGCAAAAACGTCTGGGAGGATCACACCCTTCCCGCGGGAGGCGGTATCCAGACCGGCAACGGCAACGGCATTTTGCTGTATCCCGGCACGGCCATCGGCCAGCCCGCAGAAACGCCCATCGGCTCCCTGCGCATCAAGCAGATCGCTTCCGGCATCGATGACGCGGACTACCTGGCGCTGGCCAAAGAGTTCATGGGCCAGGAGGGCTATGAGACCGCCCTCCGCCGGTTCCTTCCCAACGCTCTGACCGAGGGGAACCCCGAGAAAATCTTCCTGTGGCGTGAGGAATCCGTCGGCATCTGGGATATGGGTCCCGTGAACAGAGCCCGCGTGGCGCTGGGCAACGAGCTGGAGGCCGCCATGGGTGAGCATGAGTTTGGCGACTGGAATATCGTCGTCACCCCGGATGAGACCCATTACGGGCT
>CAMJYF010000256.1 GCA_946409885.1 uncultured Clostridia bacterium
ATCCACCGGAAGCGGTTCACCTTTACCACCGCCACAAAGCACTTGGCGATCTGGTCGGCCTTCAGGATGAAAAAGGTGACGGGGATGGACCAGTGGAAGACAAAAGCGGAAAGGAAGGACAGGGGCAGCACCAGCCCCCACATGAAGATCAGGTCGTTGAACAGCACAAAACGGGTGTCGCCGCCGCCCGATACGATCCCCACCAGGCAGGGCGCCTCGTATGCGGAGCCGATCACCGTTACCGCCAGAATATTGATAAACGTGGCCGCCAGCGCCCGTGTCTCGTCCGTCACGCTGTAAAGGCCCAGAATGGAACCCTTCAGCGCCAGCAGCAGCCCGGCAGAGAGCGCGCCGATGAGCAGGTACAGGATCTGCAGCTTTTTGGTGTATTTCTTGACACGGGGGATGTCGTCCTCCCCCACGGTCTTGCCGATCAGCACGCTGCTGGCCGTGCCGGAGGACCCGTACAGCACCGCCACCACCTGAAACACCGGCGCCGCGATGGCGTTGGCCCCGATGGCCGCCGCGCCCAGCCGCCCGATGATGGCCGTCTGCACGGACATGGCCACGCCCCAGGAGCCGCCGGAACCGATCAGCGGCAGCCCCGCCTTAATGAAATCCCGCGCGTAGTCCTTCTCCAGCCGGAACGCGTCCTTCACTTTCAGCCGCACCTTTTTATCAATGAAAAACACGTAGACCGCCACGGCGATCAGCTCCACCACCCGGGCGGCAAAGGTGGCCCAGGCCGCGCCCACGGCGCCCAGCTCCGGAAAGCCCGCCTTGCCGAAGATCAGCAGGTAGTTGAGGCTGATGTTCACCACCAGCGCCAGCAGGGAGGTGATGAACCCGATCCTGACGCTCTCCACGCTGCGCATCAGGGCGATCAGCAGATTGGAGACCGCGAAGATCAGGTAGGTCCAGCCCATGACGCGGATGTATTCCGCCCCGGCCGCCACGATCTTTTCCTCGTTGGAAAGGATGCCCAGCACGCCGTTGGGGGCGATCAGCACCGCCGCCGCCAGCAGGCCGCTGATGAGCGCCCCCGCCCACAGCGCCGCCGCGTATACCTTTTTGATGGGCTCCGTCTGCTGCTTGCCCCAGTACTGGGAGGTGATCACCACCAGCCCGTTGCATACGCCGTTTACCAGGCACTGCAGCAGGAACTGGATCTGATTGGCCAGGCTCACGCCGCTCATGGCGGTTTCGCTGTAGCTGCCCAGCATGATGCTGTCCGCCAGGTTCACGCTGAACACGATCAGGCTTTGCATCGCCACCACGGCGAACAGGCGGAAAAAGGTGGTGTAAAAATACCGGTCGAATTGTCGTTTCATTTACTGCTTCCCCAGGGTCTTTTGTTCTTTCTCCATTATAGCCCATTTTGCCGCTTTTTCAATCCTGAAATTGTAAACAATCGTCAAATATTGATAAATGACAAAAATTTATCGAAAAACAATAAAAATAGATTGACAAACAGAAAACGCCGCGGTATAATACACCCAAAGCCACCCAAAAAAGGAAAGGATCTGATCCAAATGAAACGTCGCCATCTCTCCGCGGTGCTGTCGCTGGTCATCTGCGCCGCCTCCGGCCTGTTGCTGCTGGCGTGGGTGTTCACCTTCCCGCGGTTTTTCAGCTGGTTTTATCTCACCTACCACGGCATTGCGGAAAATCCCTATACGCTGGCGGTGCAGCGACGGGTGATCGGCGCGTTTTACGGCTGCGCCCCCTTTGCCGCCGCGTCGCTGTACTGCCTGATCCGTCTGCTGCTGAATATATTAAAGGACCGGGTTTTTATCGCGGCCAACGTAACGTATGTCCGGCTGGTCTCCCTGTTTTGCTACGCGGTGGCGGCCATCACGCTGGTCACGGGCGTGGGGTATTTTCCGCTGCTGATCATCTGCTTTGCCACGGGCACCGTGGGCACGCTGCTGCTGGTGATGAAAAACCTGCTGCGCGGCGCCGTGGAGCTGCGGGAAGAAAACGAGCTGACGATATGAGGGGGACGCGATGATTACGGTCAATTTGGACGTGATGCTGGCCCGGCGGAAGATGTCCTCCGGCGAGCTGGCGGAAAAAATCGGGATCACGCAAGCAAACCTTTCGATCCTGAAAACGGGCAAGGCGAAGGCAGTGCGGTTTTCCACGCTGGACGCCATCTGCCGGGCGCTGGACTGCCAGCCCGGCGACATTCTGGAATATGCGGAGGGAGATCAAAATGAGTGATAAACCAATGAATGACAATGTGTCAGATAACAGTATGACCAATCGCGACGCGGTCGGTGACAGGTCCGCCGCCGTACCGCTGGGCGGGGGAGCGTCGCCTTATCCCTACGCCCGTAACAGTGGGACGTACCCGGCCGCGCAGGGAGGGGACGGCTCTCCCCGCGCCGCACTCCGCGCTCCGTTCTCCGTATCGCGGCGGGACTACGGCTTTGCCGCCGGACTCATCGCCATCTGCGTGGCGGTGGTGTTCATGGGGGCGTTCTGCGGCTTCCATCTCGGTTTCACCCTCTCCGGGCTGGGGCTGTTCGCGGCCCTGTCCGTCTATCTGAAACGCCCCGGCGTGAAAACCGGCCCCTTCGCCTGCGTCTGCGGCGGGCTGGCGGCGGCCACCTTCGCGGTCTTTACTCTGTGCGCGGATGAACAGATCAAGCTGTTCGCCTGCGCGGCGGTGATCGGCCTTTCCGCGGTGTGGTTCGACGCGCTGACCGGAAGAACGGAGGAAAAGGGTGACTTCGGGCTGGTACAAAACCTTATCAACCATGTGGCCGGCAACACCTTCTCCCGCTTTGGCCAGACCTGGCGGGGGCTGCTGTTCAGCGGCCAGCGAAAGACCTTCGGCAAGGCGCTCATCGGCGTGCTGTGCGCGGCGCCCGTGGCCGCGGCGGCGGTGGCGCTGCTGGTGAAGGCCGACGGGGCCTTTGAGGCCATGACGGCGGCGCTGCTGGAAAACTCCTTCCTGCTGATCGTCAAAATCGTATTGGGCGTGCTGGCGGGCGTGTTCGTCGTCTCCTATGCTATGGGACTGCGCAAGACCGAACCGGAGGCGCAGAAGGATCCCGCCCCGGGCAAGCTGGACGTGACCTACGCGGCGGCCTTTACGGCGGTGCTGTGCGTGTGCTACTGCTTTTATCTCTTCTCCCAGCTGGCCTACTTCTTCGACGCTTTCAAGGGCATGCTGCCGGAGGGGTATGAGATCTCCTTTTCCGACTACGCGCGGCAGGGCTTTTTTGAACTGTGCTGGATCGCGGCCCTCAACTGCGCGGTGGTCTTCGCCGTGCTGCTGCTCGCCAGACCGAAAAACGGCAGGCTGCATCCGGCGCTGAAGGGGACCTGCACGTTTATCTGCCTGTTCACGCTGGTGGTCATCGCCACCGCCGTGGCCAAAATGGCCCTGTATATCAGCGAATACGGCATGACGCGGCTGCGCGTGGGCACGGGCGTTTTCATGTGCCTGATTGTGGCGGTATTCGTCGCCCTGACGCTGCGGGTGTTCCTGCCCAAGGTGCGGGTGCTGCGGGTGGCGCTGATCGGCGCGGCCTGCGCGGTGCTGCTGCTGGGCGCTGGCAACTACAACGCCTTCATCGCCCGGTATAACGACGCGCATATTTACAATGACAATCCCGGTGTTTCCGCCGCGGATGAGCTGTATGAGCTTGGCCCGGAGGGCGTGCCGTCGCTGGTGAAGCTGACGGAATGCGGCAATCCGAAGGTAGCGGAGCGCGCCGATAAAACGCTGCGGGACCTGCGGTATGATTATTACGACTATGAATATGATTTTGACAGCTTCAACTTCAACGACAGAGAGGAACCGGAATTTCACTACGACGAGAAAATAAAAGGCGGTTTCTGCTGGTACTCCGTCCCCACGGCCAAAGCCTACGCCGCGCTGGACGAATACTTTGCCGCCCATCCCGACAGGGTGAGAAAAGAGGTGCCCACCACCGTCGGCGCGACAGAGTCTGTCCCGGAGGAAGACGCGACGCGGTAGCACGCAGCCTCAGCTGC
>CAMJYF010000257.1 GCA_946409885.1 uncultured Clostridia bacterium
AGGTAGTCCGCTGCACGGTCTGCAACGAAGTTATCAGCTCCACGCCCAAGACCATCGAAAAGCTGGCCCATACGCCCGGTGAAGCGGCGCGGGAGAACGAAGTCCCGGCCACCTGCAAGGACGCGGGCAGTTATGACGAGGTGGTCCGCTGTACGGTCTGCGGCGCGGAACTGAGCCGTGAGAACAAGAGCATTGAAAAGCTGACCACCCACACCCCGGGCGAAGCGGTCAGGGAGAACGAAGTTCCGGCCACCTGCAAGGATGGGGGCAGTTATGACGAAGTGGTTTACTGCGCCGTCTGCGGAGAGGAGCAAAGCCGCGAGACGAAGACCGTTGAAAAGCTGGCCCACACTCCGGGTGAAGCGGTGAAGGAAAACGAGATCCCCGCCACCTGCGATGCCGACGGCAGCTACGAAACGGCAGTCTACTGTACCGTCTGCGGTGAAGAACTGAGCCGCGAGCCCCACGTGGTCCCCGCCGGGCATACCGCGGGCGAAGTGGTGAAAGAAAACGAAACGGCCCCCACCTGCACGGAGGCGGGCAGCTATGACGCGGTGGTCTACTGCGCGGAGTGCGGCGAAGAGATGAGCCGCGACACAGTGACGGTCCCCGCCAAGGGCCATACCTGGGGCGAATGGCAGATCGTCCGTCCCGCTGCCGAGGACGAGGCAGGCGAGGCAAAACGCGTCTGCGCGGTCTGCGGTGCAGAGGAGACCAAGGCCATCACCGAGCTGGGCGAGACCTTCACCAAGGTGATCAAGTTCGTCAACATCGGCAAGATGCACTATGTGCTCGATCTGGGCGAAGGCGAGACCTACACGGTCTACAACTCATCCGCGGTCAGGTGGATCTCCGACCGGCCTTTGAAATTCCGTGTGGTGACCTACGCCGGCTTCCCCTATGACGACGTCATCATCCGGGCGAACGGCGTGGAGCTTATGCCGGACGCGGACGGCGTTTACAGCCTGCCGCAGAGCGCGGAGACCGTGGTGGTCACCGTAGAGGGCGCCGTGAAGGACGATTCCTCCCCCACGGGACGGCTTTCCTTCTGGGAGCTGCTGATCCGCTTCTTCAAAAAGATCGTGGCGTTCTTCACCACCGCCTTTGGCAAAAACGCCTGATCCCACTACGCATAGACGTATCCCCCTGCCCGCTGTTCCCGGCACGGCAGGGGGATTTTGCATTGGTAACTTGGCGGTATTTTTATGCACGGAAAGGCGGCTTTGTGTTGACACTGCGGCCCGTGGATGGTATAATTATCAATCAACAGGGCGTCAGATGAAAACCGGCCGCGTCGCGGTATCGTGTTCCGGCCGGAACCGGAGGGGAACAGTCATGGCGGAAGAAAAAAAGAACAACGAGGGGCTGCAGATCAACAAAAAAACGGTCGTCGGCATCACGGCGGTGCTGCTGGCGGTGTGGATCCTGGCGGGCGTGCTCACCCAGGTGGTGCCCCGGGGCGAATTCACCACGGTGTACGATACCGAAACGGGCAAGGAAGAGATCACCACCGACAGCGTCTACGTCCCCATTGAGGACTACCGCATCCCCGTGTGGAAGATCATCGCCGCGCCGGTGATGGTCTTTGTGGACGGCGAGACCCGCGACACCGGCATGACCGGTATTCTCATCGTGGTCTTCATCGTGCTGATGGGCGGCACCTTTCTGCTGCTGGACCGGGCCGGGGTGCTGCAATACATTGTGGCGGCGGCCATCAAGCGGTTCGCCAGGCGAAAGTACCTGCTGCTGGCGGTGCTGGTGTTCTTTTTTATGGCGCTGGCCTCCACAGCGGGCATTCTGGAGGAGAGCGTCACGCTGGTGCCCATCACCGTGGCCGTGTCGCTGGCGCTGGGGTGGGATTCCCTGGTGGGCCTGGGCATGAGCCTCATCGCCGTGGCCTTCGGGTTCACCGCCGCCACCTTCAACCCCTTCAACGTGATGACGGTGCAGCGGCTGGCGGGCGACGTGGAGATCTTTTCCGGCCTGTGGCTGCGGCTGATCGTCTTCGCGCTGGTCTACGCGGTGCTGCTGCTGTTCCTGATGACCTACGCCAGAAGGGTGGAGCGGGACCCGCAAAAAAGCCTCGCCTATGAAAGCGACGCGGCCCTGCGGGAAAAATACGCCGCCGCCGACCCCGATACGGTGCTGGCGGACCGGGCTGTCGGCAGGGGCGCCAGGGCCTTTGGCCTGTGCCTGCTTGGCGCGTTTGTCTGCATCATCCTCGATTTCATCCTCCGCATGGAGGGGGTGCTCTCCATGGGCGGCCTGGCGGTGTTCTTCCTCACCGGCGGCCTGCTGGCGGGCAAGCTTTCCGGCATGAAGGGGAAGGAGCTGCTGTCCGGCTTCGGCACGGGCATCAAAACCATCGCCCCCGCGCTGCCGCTGATCTTTATGGTCATCGCCGTGGCCTACATCCTCAACACGGGCAAGATCATGCACACCATCCTGAACGGGGTGTATGGCCTGCTGTCCGGCGCGGGAAGCTACGGCGCCATCCTCATCATCTTTTTGTTCATCGGGCTGCTGGAGATCTTTATCGGTTCCGGCACGGCCAAGGCGTTTTTAGTGATGCCGCTGGTCATCCCGCTGGCGCACCTGATGGGCATCAGCTCCAACACCGTGGCCCTCACCTTCGCCATGGCGGATGGCTTCACCAATCTGCTGTATCCCACCAGCGGCATCATGATCATCGCCATCGGCCTGATCGGCGTCTCCTACGGCAAGTGGCTGCGCTTCTCCTGGAAGCTGTTTCTGGGCGAGGCCGTAGTGGCCGTGGCCGTGATGTTGTTCGCCGTGTGGGTGGGGTACGCATGAAAAAATGATAAAATCTGTGCAAATCCATCAAGTAAATAATTGATATGATGAACGGTAAACGAACGCTTTTTTTACAGGGTATGAAGGACGGCGTCCCCATTGCTTTGGGGTATCTGGCCGTCAGCTTTTCACTGGGCATCCCCGCCGGCAAGGCGGGGCTTTCGCCGCTGCAGGGCTTTCTGGCCAGCTTTCTGTGCAACGCCTCCGCGGGGGAATACGCCGGTTTTACCATGATCGCGGCGCAGGCCTCCTATCTGGAGATGGCGCTGGCGACGCTGGTGGCCAACGCCCGGTATTTTTTGATGAGCTGCGCCGAAAGCCAGCGGCTGGCCCCCGATCTGCGGCTGCGCCACCGGCTGCTGATCGGCTTTGACATCACGGACGAGATCTTCGGCATCTCCATCGCGCGGGAGGGGGATATCCCCCCATGGTACGTCTACGGGGCCATGGCCGTGGCCATCCCGGGGTGGAGCGTGGGCACCGCCATCGGCATCTTCGCCGGGGAGATTCTGCCCGCCCGGGCGGTCAGCGCCCTCAGCGTGGCGCTGTTCGGCATGTTCTTTGCCATCATCATCCCGCCCGCCCGCAGGGATAAGGTCATCGCGGGGATCATTCTGGTCTGCTTTACCCTCAGCTACCTCTGTTCCGTGCTGCCGGTGGTCAGCGCCCTGCCGGAGGGGACCCGTACCATTATTCTCACCGTGGTCATTTCCGCCGCCGCGGCGCTGTTGTTCCCGCGGAAAGAGGACGAGGGCGAACAAAACGCCGCCCCCCAAAACGTGAAGGAGGCGACGCCGTGAAAAACAATATCTGGATTTATATCGCCGTTATGGCGGGGGTCACCTTCCTCATCCGGGTGTTGCCCCTTACCGTGATCCGCAAGAGGATCAAAAACCGCTTTTTCAATTCCTTTCTGTATTACGTGCCCTACGTCACTCTGGCGGTGATGACCTTTCCGGCCATCGTCCATGCCACCCAAAGCACCTGGTCCGGCATTGCCGCCATGGCGGTGGGCGTGCTGGCCGCCTGGCTTGGCGCGGACCTGTTCAAAACCGCCGTCGCCTGCTGCGTGACGGTGTTCGTGCTGGAGCTGTTTCTGGTGCGGCTATGAGAAAGGGGGATTTGTCGGGGTCTTCTGCGGTAGCGCGGCACCTCAGTGCCGCTATTCACAA
>CAMJYF010000258.1 GCA_946409885.1 uncultured Clostridia bacterium
TGGGCTCGTCCTTGTAGCGTCTGGCGATCTCGGTCCAGAAGTCCAGCGTCACCTCACGGTAGCGGGCGCCCGCCGCGGTATCGTCAAACAGCTGCATGGATTTGTTGCGGCCGCTGTGGTCGTAGTCGTTCTGGTGGCCCGGCAGGCCGTGGGCGTCGATGATGATATAAAGACCGTATTTTTTGCACAGGGCCACCGCCTCGTCCAGCTCGGAAAAATCGATATTCCCGTTTTCGTCGCGGTACCAGGCGCCGTTGTCGTCGCTC
Organism: uncultured Clostridia bacterium; assembly: GCA_946409885.1. Classification (GTDB taxonomy): domain Bacteria; phylum Bacillota; class Clostridia; order Oscillospirales; family Acutalibacteraceae; genus RUG806. Next base: position 267 of record CAMJYF010000258.1, read on the forward strand.
TGAAAGTTGCGGTACCAGATGGGCAGGCGGATCACGTTCATGCCGTTGTCCGCAACGTTCCGGTAGTCCAGCTCGGTGATCCAGTTGGCCCGGTAGGTCTGGAACAGCTCATGGGCGGCCTGCTGGCCGAAGCGCTCCACCAGCGTCTCGTAGCAGGTCTCTACGCCGGTGGGGTCGTTAAAGGGGCAGAACCAGTCCTCCATAATGCCCCAGCCGCCGAAGTTGGTGCCCCGCAGGATCACCTGCTCGCCCTTGGCGTTGTAAATGGCCTCGCCCTCGGTGTGCAGCAGGTCCTCCGCGCCGATGGGCGTATAGGCTGGCGCGTCCTCCGCGCCGGCGGCGGCAAGGCAGACGCTGAACGCCAGCAGCGCCGCCAGAAATACGGAAAGGAATCTGATGGTTCTTTTCATGCAAAGCACTCCCTTTTTTCTTTTTCTTCTATTATAAGGTTCCGCGGCGGGATTTGCAATAGCGTTCCCGCAAAATGAGGGAACCGGGCTGTTTTTTTCAGAGATCCCCGGCGAGGACGGTAAGCTCTTCCGGTGTGACCCGGCAGGGCAGAAACAGGATTGCTACGCCTGCCTGGCGGGCGGCCGCAAAGGCCCGCGCAAAGGCAGGGTCGGTGGCTTCGTTGGGCCGCACCTCTGTCACGCCCTCCGTCTGAATCACAAAGGCGAGGGCGGCGTGAAAGCCCTCTTCTTTGGCGCGGATCAGCTCATAAAGGTGTTTTGCGCCCCGCTGGGTGGGCGCGTCCGGAAAAAATCCCACCCCGCCGATCTCCAGCGTGCAGCCCTTCACCTCCAGCAGAAAGCGTTCGCCGTTCTTTTCCATGTAAAAGTCCACGCGGGAATCCCCGTAGCGGTACTCCGGCCGGATGAGGTCGAAGCCCCGGCCGCGCAGCCATTCTCCCACGGCGGCGTTGGGCGCCTGGGAATCGATGTTGAACAGCGCGCCGGCGTCCTTTTTGACGGCGATCAGGTCATATGCTGTTTTTCTGCCCGGCGTGCCCGGGGCGGTCAGCCAGATCTCCGCGCCGGGCCGCAGCAGCTCCCGGCAGCGGCCCGTGTTCTTCACGTGGACGGTCTCTGTTCTGCCGTCCACGGCCACCCGGGCGATAAACCGGTTGGGCCGTTCCAGAAACACGGCGGGGGTGACGTTCGGGTAGGTCATAGGCTCTTTCAGGTACGCTGCTCGGTGCGCTTGATGATGTTGTCCTGCAGGCCGGGTTCCAGCGTGGTGAAATAGGCGCTGAAGCCGCCCACGCGCACGATCAGGTTGCCGTATTTTTCCGGTTCCGCCTTGGCCCTTTTCAGCTCCTCCGCGTCCAGCACGTTCACCTGCAGCGTCTGGCCGCCCCGGGCGAAGTAGGTCTTTGCCAGCGCAATAAAGGAGGCAAGGCCCCGCTCCGTATTGAACTGGCTTTTGGCAAACTTCATCTGCAGCACGTTGCCGCTGACGGCAAGGTACTGGTTGGCCTTCAGCACGGAATTCAGCAGGGCGGTGGGGCCGTTTTTGTCGCAGCCCGGCACGGCGCCGATGCTGTCCGCCAGCGTGTCGTCGTCGCTTTTGCGGCCGTTGGGCAGCGCCATCACGCTGCGGCCGTACCGCGCGGCGCGCTCAAAGGTGCTGCACCCGAAGCCGAACACCCCGCCCCGGAAGGTCCGCTTCGTTTGGGCATAGCGGTAGACGTGGTCGGTAACGGCGGCGTAGATCTCATCCACCCCGTCCAGATCGTTACCGAATTTGTCGCAGCGCAGCAGGTCGTTCCGCAGCGCCTCATAGCCCTCAAAATCCGCCCGCAGCGCGTCCAGCAGCTGCGCCATGGTGTATTGTTTGGTATCAAACACAAGGCGCTTGATCGCCGCCAGTCCGTCCGCCGCGTCGGGCAGGCCCTCGGTCAGCAGCTGCCCGTGGCCGTAATAGGGGCCGCGGTTCTTGTAGTCCAGTCCCTTTTCGATACAACCCTGTATCACCAGCGAGTGCCAGGGGTTGGGGGCTTCCGTGGCGAAAACGCGCTGGCACTTGTTGGACATGTCGATCGCGGTATCCGTCAGGAAATCCGTCTGCCGGTAAAAGGCCGCCAGCAGGTCCTCAAAGGAGGCAAAGGCGGCGGCGTCGCCGGTGGGTTCCCCCAGCTGCTGTCCCGTTCTTTGGTCCACGCCGTTGAACAGGGCGAATTCCAGCGCCTTGATGACGCTGATCTCACCGTCCTCCAGCCCCATGTGGGATTTGCCGAAGATATCGATCTGATTGCAGCCGTTCATGCAGTACAGGCGCGCGTCGGAGGGCGGGATCCCCAGCGCCTCCAGCGCGGGGCAGACCACCTCGTCGTTGTAGATGGCGGGCATGCCGATGCCGGTGGCGATGGTTTCCGCCGCCTCGCGCCAGGCCCGTTCCGGGCTGCTGCGGGAAAAGCGCATCGTGATATTGGGCGTATTGTAATGCAGCTCCCGCGCCACCTTCAGCACGTCGTAGGTCAGCGCGCAGTCGTAATAGTTCCCGAATTCGTCGGAGCGCCCCACGCACAGGTTCCACGCCCGCACCCGGTGGAACAGCTCCCACAGCTTTTTCAGACACTCATAGCGGTCCGCCGGGTCGTGGCCTTCATAGTAGCGGCCGAGGGCGTAGTCGAACAGGCCGGGGGAATCGTTGTCGATAAAGCTGTACGCCAGCCAAAAGAACTGGCAGGCCTCAAAAAAGTCCCGGGGCTGACGGCGCGGCACGTTCTCCAGCGCACGGGCGATCCGCTCCAGCACGGCGCGGTCCTCTTCCGCCGCGGAGGGGATCATCTCCCGCGCCAGCGCTTGGTAGCGGTCCGCCAGGATCTCGATGGTGGAAAGCGCCACCTCCAGCGCCCTGTAAAAGCCGGCCTTTTCCGTATGGATCCCGGCGAACAGGCGAAGGCGCTCCCGGAGGCCCTCCGTGCCCAGCCGCAGCAGCATCTCGTAGTCGGGGTTGGCGTGGCCAGCGCCCTCGCCCCAGCAGGCGTTGACGGCGCGCAGGGCGTGCTGGCGCGGGGTAAAGGAGCCGCCGGTTATGCGGTGGGTGCGGATCGGCTCAAATTCGTCGTACAGGGCGTCGATCTCGTCGGCCAGCTCTGGATGGCGTTCCTTCTGCCGGTTACGCACCTCCGGCGGCGAGAAGATGCCGCCGCCCCGGGAGTAGTGGATGCCCAGGTCCGGGTAGGTACAGCCGGGGCCCGCAAACCAGTCCCGGGGATCGATGGACAGACGCGTTTCCTCGCACAGCCGCCGGAAGCCGCAGGCGATGCGGTACGCCCGCCGGTGCTCCGGTTCAATGCCGCTCACGTCCGCCTCCTTGAAGCCGAAGGCGAAGGGTTCCAGTTCTCTGATCGTCATATCGTCACCTGATTTCAAAAGAATATGCCGCCGCGTCTTCACAGTTCTGTCCCACGTAAAAGGTATAGCGGTCCTCCAGGTACCAGAACGCGGCAGCAGGATCGTAAAAGCGGAGGTCGTCCTTGCGGACCGTTACGCCGGACTCCACAGTTTCCCCCGCGGGCACAAACACTTTGGTAAAGCCCTTCAGCAGCTTGACGGGATGGTCGCCCTCCGCGCCCGCGTATACCTGCACCACGGTTTTGCCGTCCCGTTCGCCGGTGTTGGTGATCTTCAGCGAGATCTCCACCGCGTCGCCGTTGTCCTTCGCGGTGATGTCGGTATAGCGGAAGGTGGTATAGGAAAGGCCGAA
>CAMJYF010000259.1 GCA_946409885.1 uncultured Clostridia bacterium
GAGGCTTGCCGATGTTACCCCCCAGGTGAACGGTGTACCCGGCGTTTTTCAGCAGCTTCAGGCACTGCTGCACCGGCACCGCGCCGTGACCGATCACAGCGCCACGCAGATAATTGCCGCCCCGGCTCATAAAGAATCCGTCGGGCGGAACCAGCTCCGTGCCCTTTTTCACGTGGAAATCCTTGGCGTGGACGTGGAAGGCGTAGGGCGCCACGTTGCCCACCGCCACGGCCGGGTCCTCATCGGCGCAGAGGAAGTTGCCGATATCCACCAGCGCGCCGAAGTTCTCATCCGCCACGCCGTTGATGATGGCTTCGATGCGGCAGGAATCCTGACAGAAGAAGCCGTGGTTTTCGATGCAGGTGCGCACGCCCCTGGTCTTGGCGTACTCCGTCACCTCCCGGTAGCCCCTGACGATAGTGGGCAGGGCGTTGGCAAAGCCGCGCTGGCCGCGGGTCTCCCGGTCGTAGCCGCCGGTGGCGTCGTGCCGCATAACGGGAACGCCCAGCGCCGCAGCCACGTCCACCTCGCCCTTCAGGCGGGCGATCTCGGCGTCGGTATCGCGCAGCAGATTGGCGCCGATGCAGTAGGCCACGATGGCGATCTCCTGCTTTTCGGCCTCCTGGCGCAGCTCCCGCGCGTAGGCCAGCTTGTCCGTCCCCGCCGGGGGATGGATCTCGGCAAACTCAATGCCGTCAAATCCCATCTCTTTGGCCAGACCGATCAGCTGCTTCTCCGAATATTCCCCGGAGGAGGTCAGCTGTGAATAACTGTAAGAACTGACAGAGTATTTCATATCGCGTTTCCTTTCAGCTGAAATAGAACTGGATCATATAATCCATATCAGAGAGAAATCTGCCGGAGGTGACCTTGATATAATAGGTTCCCGCGGGCAATTCATACAAACCGGATACGGTGGGCTGCCTGGCAGGGCTTTCCACGAAAAAGACGTTTTTGCCGTCCTTGCCGACGATCGGGCTGCGTCCGAAATACACGGGCGCTTTTTCACCGTTTTCATTGCAGACGGAGAACCAGAAAATATCTTTATCGCCGTCTGTCGCCTGGTGCTTCAGCAGCACCGTTACGCGGCTGGAGGCAGGCACCTGAAAAACATAATAGTCGTCGTCCGGATCAACGGCGTCAATGATCGTGCCAGTAATGGGCACACCGTTCACGATGGGAGTGGCCTGTGCCGGGGTATTGTTTGGCTCCGTTTCAAATGAGGACGCCTGCGTATTGCCGACCGTCAACGTATAGGTAAGGGGATTTCTGTACAGATCCTCACTGTTGATCTCCACGTAATAGGTGCCCTGTTCCAGACCCATGGGCGGCATGGATACGGAAGCGGTCTGCCAGGTGGAGACCATGGAATACATCACCTCGCCGGAGGAAGAAAGCAGGCGGATGTTCCAGCCCTTTTTATCGTCATCTTTCTTCGCCTCCTCCGGGGAAGGCGCGTCATGGGTAAACGACATGGAGAAATTGCCTCGGGCGGTCATGTCAAACCGGAAGAAATCCCGGTCAAGCCGTCCCGCCTTCGCGCCGACGCTCCCCTTGACAGTTCCGCCTGCGGGCAACAGATTGGCGGTATCCATCGTGTCGTTGTTTTCACATTCAAAATGATCGTCCGCCGTGGACGTGACAGTCAGCGTATACTCATGTTCGCACCGGACCCGTCCCAGCACCGCGACAAAGTAGATCCCGCTGGAAACGCCGATTTCACCGCTGTCAACGGTTTCTTTGTTCATGCCGGAGTTTTCCGCGTAAAGCTCCTGTCCGTCTTCGCTGTACAGCGCCACGCGCCACGCGACGGAAACATTGTCCGCGGTCCCGTGTGTGAAGGTCAGGCGGACGCTTCCCGTGTTTTTCAGACGCAGCAGGTACCAATCGTCGTCCTGACGGTCGGAATAACAGGAAGCGGAGCCGATCATGGGAATATCCGCGTATAACTCCGTATAAGCCGCTTTTGTGTCGTTGCACTCGATTTCGTGCGTATGGTCAGCGGTAAAGCCGACGTTCAGCGTATACGTTTCGGCCTTGATTCCGCCAGTTGTTTTGATGACGATGCGGTAGCGGCCGGGCATGACGCCAACGGTCGGAGAGGCTTCCGTGGTGGCAGGGGCAGTGGTCTGCAAAAGGTTCAGCTGCCGGTAACCTACCTCCCCTGAAACGCCGTTAAGATAATACTCCTGGTACAGCGTCACTTCCCAGCCCATAAAGTTTGTCATTTTCGCGTGCCTGACGGTATATTGCAGATAACCCCTTTGGGCAACGGTAAAGTGATAGATGTGCCTTTCATCCACACTGGAAAGCATTCCGGAATAGTCCTTCTCAAATTCCAGCGGGTACAGCGTATCGATCGTTGGCAGGACAAGTTCATTACGGGGCGGGTGCTTTTTCATCGCGGAAGAAGGCTCCTCATCGGCGGGGACGGCAACGGCCGCCACCTGCTCTTCTGCCCCAGACATATTGACGCCGCCCATTACAGGAATGGCTCTGACTGCTTCTGCCGGAATAATAGCGGATGCGTCAGACAAATCATCCTCGGAAACAGGGATAACCGCTTCGGGCGCGGCGGGACGCCGCTCTGTCGGAACGGTATCGGGTTCCGCCGTCACTTCCTCTGTGGCTTCCTCTGCGGCAATGGAAAACGGGCCGCCGTCGGAGCTGTCGGAAGAATGATCTGATTTGACGGTTGCGGTTTTTCCCCCGATGGGGGCAGGCGCAAACGACGCGCCCCCGCTCTCTTCCGCGGCAATACGGTTCTGTTCCGCCGCTGGAAAAACCACGGCGGAAAGAATCAGCAGAACAGCGAACAAAAAGCTCAGGAGAGATCTGAAACGTCTCATCGCACTCACCGGAAACTCCCTTTTTATATTCCTTTTTATCTTATCATACTTTTTCAGGATTCGCAATATCCAAATAAAAAAAGATGTATTTAATCATTGACAAGCAAGGGTTTATTTGCTACAATACCAATCAAAGCCTCCTTAGTTAAATGGATATAACAGGCCCCTCCTAAGGGTCAGTTGTGGGTTCGATTCCCGCAGGGGGTGCCATACGACCGTTACCGCTAACCCCCATAGGGATGTTGGCGGTTATTTGTTTTGTATACTCACTCAATGGGTGCAAAAAAATAAGAACGGTTATTGTATCCAAATAACCGTTCCCATTTGGCAGAGGAATAGGGATTCGAACCCCAACAGGCAGAGTCAGAGTCTGCAGTGCTAACCGTTACACTATTCCTCTATGTCCTATTCACTTGGAACGTGCTATATTATAGCCGTTATTCTTCCGTTTGTCAAGCGGTTTTTGAAAAAATCTTTCAGGAACCGGCTATTTTTTTCATACGATTGACAAAGCCGGCGCAATCTTATACAATAAGCATGTCAGAATTGAAAAAACACGCGGTAAAAACGGTCTTGCCCCGGTTTTGCCGCAGGCAGCGGCAGCCGCCGACGCGAGGCGCACCGCTTAACCACGGGACCGGCGTGTGATCGACAATATTATAACCGGGCTGCCGAACAGGCGTGACGGCCCGGTTTTTTACTGAACGGACGGAACAGAATGGATATTTCTTCTTTTTTTACGCAGCACCATCGGGCCGCGGCGGCGTTTTCCGGCGGGGTGGATTCCGCCTTTCTTTTGTACGCGGCGAAGCAAAGCGGCGCGGACGTGACGGCGTATTATGTCAAAACGCTGTTCCAGCCCGCCTTTGAGCTGGCCGACGCCCGTCGGCTGGCGCGGGAGCTGGCGGTCCCGCTGCGGGTGCTGGAGGAGGATATTCTGGCCGACGGTATGGTGGCAGCCAATCCTCCGGACCGCTGCTACTTCTGCAAGAAGATAATCTTTGCGGCCATCGCGGAGGCCGCCGCCCGGGACGGGTATTCCCTGCTGCTGGACGGCACCAACGCCCGCGACGAAGAGGACGACAGGCCCGGCATGCGGGCGCTGCGGGAGCTGCGCGTCCGT
>CAMJYF010000260.1 GCA_946409885.1 uncultured Clostridia bacterium
CCACAGCAGATGCACCGCGCTCATCAGCTTGAAGTGCAGGATGTTGGAGACGAACATGATGATGACCTCGCTCATGTTGGTGGACAGCTGGAACTGCAGCACCTTGCACACGTTGTCGTAGATCTTGCGGCCCTCTTCCACCGCGTTGACGATGGTGGCAAAGTTGTCGTCCGCCAGCACCATGTCCGCCACGCCCTTGGTGACGTCGGTGCCGGTGATGCCCATGCCGATGCCGATATCGGCGGCCTTGATGGAGGGCGCGTCGTTCACGCCGTCGCCGGTCATGGCGGTGACCATGCCGCGGGCCTTCCAGGCCTTTACGATGCGGGTCTTATGCTCGGGCTGCACGCGGGCGTAGACGGAATACTTGGTGACCTCTTCCACCATCTCTTCGTCGGTGAACTTGTCCAGGTCCGCGCCCAGAATGGCCTGGGAGGGATCGGAGATGATGCCCAGCTCCCGGCCGATGGCGACGGCGGTATCCTTGTGGTCGCCGGTGATCATCACGGGGCGGATGCCCGCCATGCGGCACTCGTCGATGGCGTCCTTCACCTCGGGACGGACGGGGTCGATCATGCCGGTCAGGCCCACAAACACCAGCTCGTTTTCCAGATGCTCCGCCTCATAGTCGGCGGGCTCGGCGGGATAGATCTTCATGGCACAGGCCAGCACCCGCAGGGCGCCGTCCGCCATTCTCTTGTTTTCCGCATGGATCTTGGCGATGAATTCGGGGGTGATGGGCACCTTCGTCTTGCCGTCGATAATGGCGGAGGTGCATTTGCCGATGATCACGTCCGGCGCACCCTTGGTATACTGCACGTAGCCACCCGGCGTTTTATGTACGGTGGACATCATCTTGCGGCCGGAATCAAAGGGCGCCTCGCCGGAACGGGGATACTCTTTTACAAGGTCATATTTGGGCAGGCCCAGCTTGTAGGCGTAGGCCACCAGAGCGGCCTCGGTGGGCTCGCCGGTCACGTTGCCTTCGGCGTCCACTTCCGCGTCGCAGCACAGGGCCATGGCGGTGGCCAGCTGCGCCTCGTCCTGCGCAAAGTGGTCTACCACGGTCATCTTGTTCTGGGTCAGGGTGCCGGTCTTGTCGCTGCAGATGATCTGCGTGCAGCCCAGGGTCTCCACGGCGGTCAGCTTGCGGATCAGCGCCTGCCGCTTGCTCATGGCCGTTACGCCGATGGAAAGGATGATGGTCACCACGGCGGGCAGGCCTTCCGGAATGGCCGCCACGGCCAGCGCGATGGCGGCAATGAACATATCAAGGGCGGAATTGCCCAGCAGCGACCAGGAGAACGCCTGATCGGCGAAGACAAGGTCTTCGATCAGACCCACGGCGAACACCACCACGCAGATGCCGATGACCAGCTTGGTGAGGAATTTGGACAGCTCAGCCATTTTGATCTGCAGGGGGGTCTGCTCCTTTTCCGCCTGGGAGAGGGCGTCGGCGATCTTGCCCATTTCGGTATCCATGCCGATGGCGGTGACCACGGCCTTGCCGCGGCCGTACACCACGGTGGAGCCGCTGTACATCATGTTGCGGCGGTCGCCCAGCGGCACGTCTTCGTTTTTATCCTTCAGCATCAGCACGTCGATCAGCTTGGTCACGGGGACGGATTCACCGGTCAACGCCGCCTCCTCCACCTTCATGGAGTGGCTTTCGATGATGCGGCAGTCCGCCGGAACGGCGTCGCCCGCCTCAAAGATCACGATATCGCCGATGGTCACGTCTTCGCTTTTGATGGTGACTACCTTGCCGTCCCGCAGCACGTGGCTGGTGGCGGCGGTCATTTCCATCAGCGCGTCCATGGCGGCTTCCGCCTTGCTTTCCTGTACCAGGCTCATGATGGTGTTGATGATGACCACCACTAAAATAACCAGTACGTCGGCAAAATCCTTTAAGCTGATGGGCTCGCCGCCCTTGGCGGTCAAAAACGGCACCGCCGCCTGAATGGCGGCCGCCACCAGCAGCATGATGATCATGGGGTCCGCCAGGGAATTGATGAATTTTTTGAAGAGGCTTTCCTTTTCCGCCTCTTTCAGCTTGTTTTTGCCGTTGGCGGCAAGTCGTTTTTCCGCCTCCTCGGTGGTAAGGCCCGCTTCGGAGCTGGCCACTTCCTTGAAGACGGCTTCGGTGGTTTCCAGATAGTGCTTCATGTCGGATCCGTTCCTTCCAATATGATTGATGACATTAAAAAACCTTTGACAGAGCGGTAACTCTGTCAAAGGTCTTGCTTCCTGCAGCAGGGCTGACCGCCAGACGCCTTGGCGCCGGTTGTTGACGGGCAGCTTGGACAAAGGCCCTTAAGCTACTCCCCTTTAACGTCCTTTTCATCATATCACAAAAAAAGGGCCCTGTCAACTAAAAAATCAGATCGGTTTACGGCCCCGCGATCGTTGCCGGCGGACAGTTACGCCCACACGCTTTCGTCCCTTCCCGCGCCGATCTCAAAGTGGCATTTGACGATGCCCAGGTCGGTTTTGGTGAAAAAGCCCAGGCCGGCCTTGGCCTGCACCCTGTCGCCGCGCAGCGTCAGGGTGAATTTTTGCTGGTTCAGAGCGGTGGGGGCCAGCAGAGCCGCCGCCACGCCGTCTTTGAACCACCGGGGCGCTTCACCCTCCGCCCGGGCCACGTCGGCGTAGGTTTTGCTTTTGCGGGGATGCCCCTGCGTGGCGCCGTAGCCCACGGAGATGACGATGACCAGCTTTTCCCCCGGCGCGATCTGATAGGCGGAGGGGATCTTTTTGTAGGTGCCGCCCACCCAGCAGGTGTTCAGCCCCAGCGTCTGGGCGGTCAGCACCAGTCTTTCGCCCCAGTAGCCGCAGCGTTCCTCCAGCCCCTCGCCCTTGGGGCCGATCAGCGCCAGGTAGGCGGGCACGTTGGTGAATTTGCCGTAGTGGGCCTGCGGGGAATCAAAGGCCCGGTCTTCCCCGGTGATCAGCTGCATGTGCAGGCCGCCGGCCGCGTTGCATTCGGCCACGGCCCTTTGCAGCGCCGCCAGCGTTTCCCCCTCGATGGGCCTGTTCTGATACTGCCGCACGGAATGCCGTTCGGCGATGGCTTGCGTGAGATCCATAAATACACCTCTATTCAAACATTTCCCCCGCCTGCTTCAGGTACTCCGTGATCCCCAGCTGCTGGGGGCAGACGGCTTCGCATTTTTTGCAGCGGACGCAGTCGCCGGCCCTGCCGCGGCCCGCCGTCGCCTGTTGGTATTTTTCTTTTCCTGCCTGCGTCTGGCCGCTGACCAGATGCAGGTTCATGGCCGAGAATACCTCCGGAATGGGGATCTGCCTGGGGCAGCCCTCCAGGCAGTAGCCGCAGGCGGTGCAGGGGATGGCGGCGGATTGCTCCAGGAGCACCTGCGCCTTACGGATGATCTCCCGCTCCTCCCCGTTCAGGGGCTTGAAGTCCGTCATGAACGAAAGGTTGTCCTTCATCTGCTCCACGTTGCTCATGCCGGAAAGCACGCTCAGCACCCCGTCCAGCGACGCGGCGAAGCGGATGGCCCAGGAGGCGTAGGAGGCTTCCGGCGCGTAGGCCTTCATCAGCGCCTTTATCTCTTTGGGCGGGTCGGCCAGCTTGCCGCCCTTTACCGGCTCCATGATGACGATGGGCACGTTGTGCTTGCGGGCCACCTCGTAGTTGGCGCGGGAGGCGGTCTTTCTGGTCTCCCAATCCGCGTAGTTGATCTGTAACTGGACGAACTCCACGTCCGGGTGTTCGGTCAGCAGCTCGTCCAGCAGGTCCGGCTGGTCGTGGAAGGAAAAGCCGTAGTGCTTTACAAGGCCCTGGGCCTTTTTCTCCTTCACAAAGCCCCAGATATCGAATTTGTCGTACTTTTTCACATTGCCCTTTTGCAGCGAGTGCAGCAGGTAATAGTCGAAATAGCCGGCCCCGGTGCGCTCCAGACTGGTATAAAACTGCTGATA
>CAMJYF010000261.1 GCA_946409885.1 uncultured Clostridia bacterium
TGCGTCAACGCCGGCGACGTGACCGGCGGCAGCGGCGATTACGGCTTTGCGGGCGGCGTGATCGGCCAGATCAACATCGCCTCCAGCTACGCCACCTATCAGGCCAGGCCCGCCGTAACGGTAAAGGGCTGCTCCTCCACCGGGTCCCTCTCCGCCGGGGGCGGCACGGATGAGACCGTGGCGAAAAACAACAACCCCGATAACTGCACCCTGACCGTTGAAGCCGGCGCGCCCGCCCACGAGCACACCTACGACGAGGGCGTGCAGACGAAGGACCCCACCTGCGTGGAGGCGGGCGAGATGACCTACACCTGCACCACCTGCGACGAAGGCGCGGAAGGCCATACGAAAACGGAGCCCATTCCCGCCACCGGCGTGCACACCCCCGGCGAGTGGACCGCCGAGACCGTTGACGGCGAAGACCTGCTGGTGAAGCGCTGCGCGGTCTGCCATGAGATCACGGTGAAGAAATCCGCCGCCGCGGCCGCCACGCTGGAAAACGCCCTGCAAGCCCTGCGGGACGGCTTCTTCCGGCTGGACCCCGTCTTCGGCCGCGATACCAACGTGTGCGCCATGCTCAGCGACAAGCTGACCGGCCTTGGCTATGAAGGGATCACCGTGACTGTCGCTGCCGCGGAAAACCCCGCGGACGGCTGCGCCGCCATCGCGGACAACGGCGATATCACCTATTTCTACGACGATCCCTCCGGCAGCCGGATGATGTGGTTCGCCTCCATCCCCGTTACCTTCACCCTGACGCTGGAGGACGCGGACGCGGCCTATGAGAAAAACGCCGTGGTCAAGTGGGACGCGGACAAAGCCCGGCAGGCCATGGCCGATCAGATCGCCTCCCGCGTGACGGAAGAGACCATCAGGGGCGAAAACGACTCCCTTGCCGCCGTCACGGACGAGCTGGTGCTGTATAAGACCGTAAAGGACGGCAACGGCGACGATCTTCTCTGGTCCCAGATCACCTGGGAGAGCTCCGACCCCGACACGATCGCCATCGACGGCTCCGCGCAGGGCTCCGCCGATACGCTGTTCGCCCCCTACAAGGGCGTCGTCAGACGCGCCGTGGAGGACAAACAGGTGACCCTGACCGCCACTTTCCGCTTCCAGCGCACCGCCTACGACGAGGCGGAGATCACCATGACGAGATCCTTCGACGTGACCGTCAAGGGCATGGGCGACGAGCTGCTGGCGGAAATGCAGCGCCAGCTGGACGAGAACTACCTGGCCGAAAAGCTCACCTACATGGGCACCAAAGAGCCCGTCGATCCCGCCCACGTCACCTACGACGTGCAGCTGCTGCTGCCCCGCACCAGCGGCATTGAAAACAACGGGGATTACACCTTCACCGTGGTATCGGACAGCGACGCCGCGCAGGTAAACACCGCCCGCCTCAACGTCTTCCGCCCGCTGCCCGGCGAAGCGCCCGAAACGGTGACCCTCACCGTCACCATGCGGCACCGTAACTACGACCTCAGCGTGACGAAGGATATCACCCTGACTATCGAGCCCCTCACCGAGGAGGAGATCGCCGACCGGGCCGCGTTCATGGAGCAGGTAAAGGCCAGTCTCTTTGAGGGCGTGAACAACGGCGCCAACGAAGGCCCCGACGCGGTGACGGCCAACCTTTCCCCCTTTATGGAGGCGGTGCCGGACGGCCGGGGCGGCGTCCGCTGGATCCGCGTTTACAGCGAGACCACCGATACGGGCGTGGCGGCGGTCAGCATCGACCCCGCGCACCCCTCGGAGCAGTGGGATAAATTCCGCTCCTCCGATCCCGCCGTCATTTCCCACGAGACGCTGTTCGTGACCCCGGCCAAGGAGAATACCGAGGTGACCCTGACCGTGTGCCTGTCCGACGCGCGCCTTTCCCGCTACGCGGAACGGTACCCGGACAATGAGGCGCTGGCGGGACTGGCCCGCCAGACCGTGGCGCTGAAGCTCACGGTGCCCGGCACCGATCCCACGCCGGCAGCCCCCGCCGAGGAGGAGCCCGCGCAGGAGGAGAACGCCTGTCCCCTGTGCGGCCGGACCCACGAAGGGACGCTGGGCAGGCTGACAGCCTTCTTCCACCGTCTGATCGCCGCCCTGCGCAGCTGGTTCGACGCGATCTGCTGATCACCGACCTGTCTCGTTCCGGAAGGAAAAAACAAAAAAAACGGGCCTGAAAAGCCCGCCTGTCAAAGGGAGCCCCGGACGATTGTCCGGGGCTCCTGTCGCTGTTTTCTCACAAACAGCCGTATTCTGTTTTTGGAACAGGGAACGGCTTACAGGCCGTAATATTCCTTCAGCTTCGCGGCGTCTTCCTCCGTAAAGGCCCTGTTGAACAGGAGCAGGTCGTCCAGACGGAAGATGTTGGGGAATTCCTCGGTGTTGTTTTTCATGCCCGCGTCGTTACCCACAAAGAAGGTGGGAGCGGAGTTGTCCGCCAGCAGGGCGGGGTTGACGGGCATGGAACGGGTAAAGGCGAAATCCGTATACACGCGCAGCTCGTTCTTCTCCTTATCCACGGCGGCGATGATATGGACCCAGCCGCTCTCCACGTCCTCCGGCAGGGGCGTGATAAAGGCCTCGTTATCCGTGGGGCAGCCCAGGGACAGCACCGTGTCGTTATTTTTCAGTACCAGCGTAAAGCCGTTGGCGCTGCGGTTGCGCCACCACCAGTCCCGGTTGCCGCAGACCACGCAGTCCTCGTTGATGGAGCGGTCCACGTTCAGCCACACGGCTATGGTAAAGCTGCCCTTGCCCAGGTCCTTCAGGTCCTCTGTTGAGACAAAGCCCGTCAGGCCCATCTCCGCGCAGGCCCCGTTGACGCCGTTGGAGTAGAATTTGACGGTGTTGTATTCCTTAAAGGCGCATTGGCCCGTCGCGTCGGTCAGGTCGTTGTCGAAGCACATGGCCAGCGCCAGCTCCTCCTTCGGGAAGAAACGCAGCAGGCCCTTTTCGCCGTTGACGTCCGGCGTTTCCCGGCGGATGGTATCCCGGGCGATGGGGGTGACGAAGCGGTAGGGGCGGTCGTACGCCGGGAAGACGTTCTCCGGCACCTGAGAAGAAAAGCCCTTTACGTCGTATGCCGGCACGTCCAGCCCCAGCCCGTACAGCACCAGCGCGGCGATATCCACGGTGGCGGAATGGGGGATCTCCGCGTGCATCACATTCTGCCCCGCAATGCCCAAAAAGACGAAGCGCTCCTCCTCCGTATAGCCGCCGTGGCCGTTGCGGATGCCGCCGTGGTCGGCGATGACGATAAAGAGGGTATCCTCCAGAATACCGGCCTTTTCATAGGCCTCCCAAAGCTGGCCGATATAGCCGTCGGTGGTCTCGATCTGCTGGATATGGCGCTCGCTGCCGTAGCCGCCGCCGTGGCCCGCGCCGTCCACGTTATCGAACTGGACAAAGAGGAATTTCGGCTTTTTGGCGATCCGCTCCAGGATCATGGGCGTCAGCAGCTCGTCGTTGTCCGCCGTGGCCAGGTCCACATCCACGTCGTGCTCCACAATGCCGTGGTTGATGGGGTTCCAGTTGACCACGGAGGTGAGATAGGCGTCGGGGAAGGCCCGGCGCAGGCGGGTGAAGACGGAGGGCAGCGCCTTGTTGGTATATTCGTTCTGGCTGATCCAGCCGTTGGTGAGACCGTGGACCACCGGGGTGGCCCCCAGCAGCATGGCGCCCCAGTTTTCGGCGCTGATGGTGGGATCCATGGAGAGCGTGAAATAAGAGGTGGCCCCGTCGGCAAAGATTTTATCCATATGGGGGGTGTTGGCCAGGCGGTTGTAGTTGCCCATGCCGTCCACGCCGATCACGGCGCAGTGGTTGTAGATTTTGCGGGTCATAGTTTTATCCTTTCAAATTGGAGTTTGTCGAGGCAACCCGGTAGCGCGGCACCTCAGTGCCGCTCGTGGCTTAAACAAA
>CAMJYF010000262.1 GCA_946409885.1 uncultured Clostridia bacterium
TCTGGAGGAGAACGGCCGCGCCACGGGGGCGCACCTGGCCATGCGGAAAGCACGTAGCGCAGCAGGCGGTTTTTCAGCATGGCCAGGTGCGCTACGTGCTTTCCGCCCTGGCCCGGAACGCGGGGCCCGAGGCTGCCATGACGCGGGAAGAACAGACGGCAGCCTTCCGCCGGATCGCCGCCGACCCCACGGTGCGGGAGCTGGTCTTTTCCCGCCGCCTGAAAACGGAACCGCCGTATCTTCTGCCGGAGCTGCTGCTGCGGCGCAACGCCGCCGGGGCCGCCCTGCTGACGGGCCGGGCGATCGCCCTGCTGCGCCGCTGACCCCGCCGGACGCCCCGCTTCCCTCTTCTATTTTTACCGTCAAAAAGGAGCCACTCCATGAAAGAAAAGCTCGCCCGGCTCAACAGCGTCGGCCCTTACAAGATCTCTTTTCTCGCGTTCCTGTTCCTGCTGCTGTTCGGGCCGCCGGTCATTCCGCAGGTCAACACCGGCCTGCTGGCCTGCCTTGGGGCCTGCGTGCTGCTGGTCCTCCGGTACCGGGGGGAGCTGTGCGATACCGTCCGGCGCAGCGGCGCGGGGCGTTTTTCCCTGCTGCTGCTGGTGTTTTTTGGGTACCTGGCCGTGATCACCCCCGTCAGCGCGCTGCTGTTCCACGAGCGGGTGCAGACCATGCACTACATTACCCAGTGGTACCGGTTTTTCCTGATCTTCCCCTGCCTGACCGGGGCTTCGCTGTATATCTGCCTGCGGGCGCGGGAGCTGCGCTACACGCCGGAGCGGCTGGGCATGTGCTTTGTGTGGGCCGCCTGCGCCCAGTTTGTGCTGGCGCTGGCCGCCCTGCTGATCCCGCCGCTGAAGGAGGCCTTTGTGGCCGCCATCTACCGGGCCACCGGCGCGCCGTACCTGGACATTGAGTGGGTGATGCAGCGCCGGGGCTTCGGGTACTCCAACTCCTTTGTGGATTCCTTCGGCTGGGGCATGGGCATTGTGGCCGCGCTGCCTTTTTTTGCCGTGTCCCAAAAGCGCTTCCGTCCCGTGCTGCTGGTACCGGTGGTGCTGTTCATCTCCATCCTGAACGTCCGCACCGGCCTGGTGATCGCCTTTCTGGGCGCGGTGGCGTCGCTGCCCCACCTGCTGAAAACCTTTTTGGCTTGCGACAAACGGGATAAGAAAAAAGCGATACGGACCACCGCCGCGTCGCTGCTGATCTTTTTCCTGCTGATCGCCACCGTTTTTGCCTTCAACAAGGTGACGCTGCGGTGGATCGCGGGGGACGTGCTGTCCTTTATCGACGAGATGGAGCCGGAGCAGCCCGGGGAGGAGGACACCACCCACGTGAAGCTGTCCGATTCCGAAACCACCACGGCGGAAACGCTGTTCAGCGACCGGTTCTGGAACCTGCCCCCGGCGGGCATCCTGCTGTTCGGTTCCGGCCACAGCATTTTCGGCGCGGAGGGGTACCCCAATTCCGACGTGGGCTATATCAACGACCTGTGGCTGGGCGGCGTTGTGGGCTGTCTGCCGCTGTACGGCGCCTTTGCCGTGCTGTTTCTGACGGCCTTCCGCCGCAGCGCGGAATTGAAGCGGAAGCTGCTGACGGTGTTTTTAGCGGCGGGCTTCGCGCTGTTCCAGGTAAAAGCCAACGCCATCATGTTCTGCGCGGGGCTGAACGTGATGCTGCCCCTGCTGTTTTACCTGTGCTGCTATGGCGACCCCGCCTTTCTGCCCGCCCCGCCGCCGGAAGCGCCACGGGAGGACGAAACGGTCAGCGTGATCGTTCCCGTCTACAAAACCGAGGCCTATCTGGACCGGTGCGTCGGCAGCATTCTGGCCCAGACCTACCGCCGCCTGCAGGTGATTCTGGTGGACGACGGCTCCCCGGACCGCTGCGGCGCCATGTGCGACGCCTTCGCCCAAAAGGACCCCCGCGTGACGGTGCTGCATACGAAAAACGGCGGCCTTTCCGCCGCCCGCAACGCAGGGCTGGCCGCGGCCATGGGGGACTATGTGGCCTTTGTGGATTCCGACGACTTTGTGGGGCCGGACTATATCGCCGCGCTGCTGACGTCGGCGAAGGAGAACGACGCGGCCATCGCCGCCTGCGGCTACACCGTATGGTACAACTCCCTGCTGCAGTTCCGCCCGGCGGCGGGCCCCGCCCGCGTTTACACCCCGGAGGAGGCCCTGCGGGATATTTTCACCATGGAAAACAACGTCCACGTGGTGGCGTGGAACAAGCTGTACCGGCGGAGCCTGTTCACCGATACCGGCGTCCGTTACCCCGAGGGGATGCTGCATGAGGACGTGGCCACCACCTACCGCCTGTGCGCGGCGGCCGACAGAATCGCCTACACCCCCCTGCCCTGCTATTACTACGTGCAGCGCCGCGACAGCATTATGGGCAGCGCGTTCAACCCCAGGCGGCTGGACCTGCTGAAGGCCAGCGACGGGATCGGCCCGTTCCTGAAGGACTCCCCCTTCTCCCTTGCCGACGAATACGCCTGCTACGCCTTCTTGAACCGGCTGACGCTGGTGAACGCCCTGTGCGACAGCAAACAGGCCGACCCGGCGCTGTTCCGCCGCCTGACGGAGGAGATCTTCGCGGCGGAGCCCACCCTGACTGCCAACCCGTATTACGGAAAAAAGAACGCCCTGACGGTAAAGCTGCTGCGCGGCGGCGAAAAACGCTACCGCGCCGCGCGCCGCGTGTGGGCAAAACTGGAACTGATAAGGAATCTGATCTGACGCTATGAAGCTCCCTTCCATTGAAAAAAAAGACCGACAGCTGCTGAGCAACACGGTGATGCTGTATATCATGCAGTTTTCCACCTACCTGTTCAGCTTTATCACCGTGCCCTACCTCACCCGGGTGCTGGGGGTGCAGCTGTACGGAAAAATCGGCGTGGCCGTGGCCAACATGGCCTATTTTCAGCTGCTGATGGACTTCGGCTTTCTGCTTTCCGCCACGGAGGATATCTCCGCCCACCGGGAGGACAGGGCCTACGTGGGCAGGAAGCTTACCAGTGTGGCCCTGATCAAGGCCGCCTTTGCCGCCGTCTCCTTTGGCGTGATTTTCGCGCTGACCTGCTTTGCGGAGCCATTTAAAAGCTACCGGACCATGTACCTGCTGTACATTGCCGCCTATATCGCCAACTCCTTTCTGCCGGATTACTTTTACCGGGGCGTGGAGAAGATGACCGCCATCACCGTGCGGACCGTGTTCGTGAAGCTGTTTTCCACGGTGATGACCTTTGTGCTGCTGCGGTCCAAAAGCGATTACCTGATCGTGCCCGCGCTGCTGCTGGCCAGCAACCTGATCGCGGTGGGATGGGCCTATTTCTATCTGCTGAAGACGCTGGGCTTCCGGTTCCGGCGGGTCACGTGGGCCGACGTGCGGGCGGACCTGAAGCGGTCTTCCCTGTTCTTCCTGTCCCGCATTGCCGGCACGGTGTACAGCGCCACCAACACCATCATTACGGGGTATATCGATCCCACCGGCCCCACCGCCGGGTATTACACCAGCGCGGATAAGATCGTCTCCACCGCCAAAAGCGGCCTGTCCCCCATCTCGGACAGCGTTTACCCCTATATGATCAAGAACAAAAACTTTTCGCTGATCAAAAAGATCTTGCTGGTGGCGGAGCCGGTGATCATCGCGGGGTGCGTTGTGGTGGGCGTTTTCGCCCGGCCCCTGTGCGTGCTGGCCTTCGGCAGCGAATACGCGGAGACCGCTCCCATCCTGCGGGCGTTTCTGCCGGTGATCGCCGTGATTTTGCCCAGCTACCTGCTGGGCTTCCCCACCCTGGGGGCGATGGGCCTTTCCAGATACGCCAACCATTCCATCTTCATCGGCACCGGCGTGCAGCTGGCGGGGCTGGCCCTGCTGTGGGCGACGGGCCAG
>CAMJYF010000263.1 GCA_946409885.1 uncultured Clostridia bacterium
CACCGCGTCCAGTATGGGCGCGAACTCCCCGTACACCTCCAGCAGATAGGGCACGGTTTTGGCGTCCGTCGTCTGATGGATCATGAACGCGGCGGCCTGACCGCCCGCGGTGATGGTACGGCTGAGATCGTCGGAATAATCGTTGAAGCCGAATTTATCCGCGTAGTTCTGCCAGACGGTCTCCAGCTCCGGCTGCTTGAAGAAATAATAGGATTTCGTTTTGGTATCGTTATAGGTCCTTTGATAATCGAACTCATAAACGGCCTTGCGCAGTTGGATCTTATCATCATACAGATTGTTGATATCGCCCGCCTCCGTCAGCCAGGTATCCACGGAGGAATCGATGGCAAACACAAATCTGTGGTACCAGTTGCCGGCGTTGATGCGCACCACGTTGCCCATGAAATACTGCAGCAGCGTTTCCACATGGTAGAAAGCATACTCATCCTTTTCCATGAAATACACACGGAAAGAAGACAGCGACGCCTGCGAGGGCTCACGGCCCACCGCCTCCAGCAGTGACAGGGCGTGTTCATAGGCGGCCAGTTCTTCCTCGGTGGGGTAATAGCGCTTGCCGTAGAAATCCTCGTAATAGGTCTCCGTGCTGCCGACGAAATAGTCCTTCAGCCGGGTGGCCACGGCGGTCACCAGCATTTCGGCGTCATAAAGGCCTGTGCCGTACTCCGTGCTCATCAGCGATTCCGCCAGATAATAGAACCGGTTGGCCGCCTTCAGAATATCGCCGGAGCTGTTATCCATGGCCGTTACCCGGTGCTCGTACGCGAAACCGTTGGCGTCCGTATCAAATCCTTCCGCGCCGTTGTTCAGCGTATTGTTGGAGATGGTATAGTGGGACAGATCGGCCACGTACTCGTTTTTCAGCGCGGTGGCCAGATTGACATACTGCGCGGTCAGATCCGCGTCAGCCGCGAAGCCGATGACACCGGCGGACATAACGCCCATTAACATGACGGCGGCCATCACAACGCTGAGGATTTTTTTGAAGGATGTCACTTGCAACAACTCCTTTTGCTGTATTTACGGTGGGTTCCCGCAATTATTCATAATTATTATAATTATTTCTAAAGCAAAAAGCAAGAGCGCGGTGGACTTTCGTCCCCGCGCCGGTGTAGAATTTTCAGCTGAATTTTAGGTAGATTTTCACAAACAGGCCATCCCTTCCAGCGGAAAGCAACACCATATCCTGCTGTAAGGCCTTGTGTGAAGTACAAGGATTGGTGATCGCGCGGCGCCCGTATCAGAGGCCGCATTTCAGGGAATAGCGTTTTTCGCGCAGCGTATCCACCAGCTCCGCCATGGTGCGGATGGGGTGATCCGTCACGATGCCGCCCCGGGCCAGGTCCTCCGGCTGGTGGAAATCCGAGCCGGACAGCATGGGCAGGCGGAATTTTTGCGCCCAGGCCAGCGCGATATCGCAGCGGGAATCGTGGCGGGGGTTGCCGTTGAACACCTCAATGCCGTCCAGCAGATCAGGGCGGACCACCTGCATCCGGTTGCGGAAGGGATGGGCCTGAAACACCAGCAGACCGTCCGTTTTGGCGTTGCGGTAAAACTCCTCGTAGCTGTTCATAAAGCACAGGTAGGGGTGCGCTTTCAGGTACGCCTCGTCCGCGCCGTAGACCAGATAATCGTTGTCGTTTTCGTTTTCAAAGCGCAGCTCCAGACCGTAAAAGACGGAAAACCGCTCGTCCTCCAGCGCCCTGGCGGCGCGGAAACCTGCCATATGGTGGGCGATCATGTCCTCCCATTTTTTCAGTCCCGCCGTTTCAAAGGTGTAGTTGTTGAAATGGTCGGTGATCACAATGCCGGCGTAGCCCGCCTCTTTGTACATCCGGGCCGCCTGGGCGCCGGGCACCTGCCCGCAGCGGCTGCTTTCATCCGTATGGCAGTGGGTTTCGTATAAATACTGCATTCCCTGCTCCTTTATTCTTTGAAGAGATTCTCCGCGGAAAAATCAATGCCGAGGGAATCCACAAAATACGCGTTGGTATCGGCGGTCATGCCGTTTTCATCAAACACGGTCACGCGAAAATAGATATCGTCCGGGTCGACGCTGAATTTCACCTCATCGAGATACGCCACGCCCTCCTCCCGCGCGTAGACCGCCCTCAGCCGACGGCCGCCGCGGGTCAGCACCACCTTCACGGCCTTTTCGCACGTCACGTGAACGGACCAGTCCTCCGTATCCAGCCACAGGGCGTTGATGACCGGCCCGCGGGAGGCGTAGAAATGGCCATTGAACAGCGCTTCCATCACGTCGTGATAAACGAGGCTCTTCGCTTTGATCATCGTCCACCCCCCAAAGGAATCCCAATGGCAGGTGCCCGGGCGGCGGTTGTGGTTGTCGTCCGTGGCGATGACGAACAGGCGCTTGCCGGCGCGGAGCTGGTCGTCGTAGATAGCGGGGTTGTATTCGTTGTATCCGTCCACCGCGCTGGAGTGATTATAGATCTCCATGGCGTGCATCTCCCGGTAGCCCATGTAGTCCCGGTACTCCTCCAGCGACCAGCAGGGGTGGTTGTGGGTGCAGAAAAAGCCGTTGTCCCGCCCGGCTTTGATCATGCTGTTGACGCCGCAGGGGGTATATTCCGCCTTGAAGGCGGCGTATTCGCCGTCCCCTTTCACACGGCCGGGGTACTGCATGGGGTGGAGCCTGCGGTCGGGATCGCCCGCGATAAAGCAGATATCGCAGCACTTGTTGCGCATCCAGCTTTTCCCGCTTTCGTCCGCGGAATCCTCCACGCCGTTCAGCGCAAGGAATGTTTCATCGGAAAGCTCGTTATGGGTGACAAAATGATTGTGGTCGGTGAAGGCAAGAATGGAATACCCGCGCGACAGATACAGTTCCTTCATCTGCGCGGGCGTCAGCTCGCCGTCGGACACCGTGGTGTGGGAGTGCAGATTGGCCTTGTACCATCGGCCTTCGGATGGGATGAGATATTTTTTCATGGAGGTTGCCTTTCTATTTTGGTAGTCGCAAGTCGTAAGTCGCAAGTCGTAGGTCGTAAGTCGTCGCAGCACGGCGCCGCGCGCCGTTATAAATGCAGCGCGGATCAAAGATATGCAATCTCGCCTGCCGGCTCTGACATCGCTTCTGCCTTCGGCAGAGGTGCCCATTGGCCATCCCCGACGCAACGCGATTCCGACAAGAAACTTACGACTCACGACTTACGACTTACGACTTTTTATCCGATCAACCCGTAATACCGCCCGATCCAGTAGGGCAGCAAAAAGATGGTGGGGTCCTGCACGTGGTTCGCCCGGCCCCAATCGATGTGGAACGCCCCCGCGTCCGGCCGGGGCAGGTTGCGCTCGTCGTAGGGCAGCGGCGTTTTCAGCTGCGGCGGTTCGCTCCACGCCGCCTGCTCGGTATCATAGACAAGGCCGCGGCGGCGGGAATGCTCCTCCCGGCAGAAGGACAGGTCAAAGGGCATCTCCCGCAAAGAGCGCACCCCTTCCGCCAGGTCGTCGTCCCGCCCCGTAAAGGCGGCGTGCAAAAAGCAGAACATGGGCTGGCGTTCCACCCGCTCATACTGCCAGTGGTCCTCCAGGCCGCAGAGGTACAGCGCCCGCAGGCTCTCGTCCTCCTCCAGCTGCAGCAGCGTAAAGGCGGCGATAAAGCCCAGGTTGTCGTCGATATGGCAGAGGTGGGCGTCGCGCACCTTGTGCTGCATGGCGTTCAGGGGATAACGGTATCTCCGCACGAACGCCCGGTACAGGGCGGCGTATTTCTCCTCCCCGGAGATATGATGGCAGACCTTGAGGAACGCCAGAAATTCCAGCGAGTTGATGCCCCGCTCGAAGAACCACTTGTCGTCGTGATTCAGCAGCATGGGGTCCCAGTTGGCCCAGGTGGTGGGCAGGCCGTC
>CAMJYF010000264.1 GCA_946409885.1 uncultured Clostridia bacterium
GGGGGAAAGCGTCGGGCAAGCTTTCCACGCACGACATCGATACGCTGATCATCGATCTGGATTTTGACATTGAGGAGCTGGACAAGCTCTATGAGCTGATCGAGGCCAACAACATTGAGATCATCGACGACATGAGCGAAGCGGCGCTGGATACGCTGAATTTCGATTCGGACGTGGCCAAGGCCTACGACGCGGGGGATGACAGCAAGAGCCTGTCCATGGACGATCCGGTGAAGGTCTACCTGAAGGAGATCGGCAAGATTCCGCTGCTGACGGCCGAAGAGGAGATCGAGCTGGCCATGCGCATCTCTCAGAACGACGTGGCCGCCAAACGCCGCCTGGAGGAGGCCAACCTCCGGCTGGTGGTCAGCATCGCCAAAAAGTATTCCGGCCGCGGCATGCAGTTCCTGGATCTGATCCAGGAGGGCAACCTGGGCCTGATCAAGGCGGTGGAAAAGTTCGATTACACCAAGGGATTCAAGTTCTCCACCTACGCCACCTGGTGGATCCGGCAGGCCATCACCCGCGCCATCGCGGACCAGGCCCGTACCATCCGCATCCCCGTCCACATGGTGGAAACCATCAACAAGGTGAAAAAGGCCAATTCCCAGCTGCTGCACCAGAACGGCAAGGAACCCACCGCGGAGGAGATCGCGGAGGTGCTGGAGATGCCCATCGAAAAAGTGCGCGAGATTTTGCGCGTGGCCCAGGAGCCCGTTTCGCTGGAGACGCCCATCGGCGAGGAAGAGGACAGCCACTTGGGCGACTTCATCCCCGACGAGGAGGCGCTGGCCCCCGCGGACGCCGCCTTCCAGGCGCTGCTGAAGGAGGAGATCGCCAACGCGCTGAATACCCTTACCCCCCGGGAGGCCAAGGTGCTGCGGCTCCGGTTCGGTCTGGAGGACGGCCACCCCAGAACGCTGGAGGAGGTCGGCAAAGAGTTCAACGTCACCAGGGAGCGCATCCGCCAGATCGAAGCAAAGGCGCTCAGAAAGCTCCGCCATCCCAACAGAAGCAAACGGCTCAGGGACTTCGTGTGAGCCCCGTCCCGGTTGGAGGTATTTACCCATGAGATCCATCAAACAATCCATCAGTATTTTTCTTTGTCTGTGCCTGGCCGTGTGCGCGGCGTCGCTTGGCGCCTGCGGCAAAAAACATATCATCGATACCGACGTGGCGCTGGACGGCAGCGAATCCCTGTCCGGCTCCGCCGGCGTCGTGTATGAGAACGTGACGGACGAAAAGGGCGAGAACGTCACCAACGCCCAGGGCGAGACGGTCACCGTCGCCGTTCCGGTGGAGGCGACCTCCGGAAAGCAGGAGACCAGGCCCGGGGAGACCACCGTCAGGTCCTCCGAGACCGCCACGAAGAAAGAAGAAACGACCGCGGCCAAAACCGAGACCACGACGAAAAAGAACGAGTCTTCCGCCGGAAAGGAAACGACCACCGCCAAGAAGAGCGAGACGACTACCGCCGGACAGACGCCCACGCAGGCCCCCGCGTCGCAGGCGCAGCAGGTGACCGTCAACCCCGGCGACTATCAGTTTGAGCTGCGCGCCGACAAGACGGAGGTGTCCCCCGGCGATACGGTCACGGTGACGCTGAAGCTGAAAAACTGCAAAAACGTGGCCTGCTTCAACATCTACGTCAAGTGCAGCGCGCGCAACGGCGTGGTGGAAACCGAAAAGTTCAAGAGCAACCGCTTCTCCGACGACGACGGCAACAACTTCGATATCTATTCCAATAACGAGGATAAGGCCAACACCGGTATCAACGCCGAGGAAAAGGGCGTGCTGTTCGGCGGCATGACCAGCACCGCGTACAGCTTTATGGGCGACGACCTGTGTACCGTCACCTATAAGGTCACCTCGGAGGCGAAAAAGGGCGACACCCTTGTGTTCTCCGCCGTTCCCCAGCAGTTCCTCGTCTCCCCGGACGCGTCCGGCACTTATACGCAGAATTGCGCCGAGGACGTCTCCATGTCGCCTTTGATGGTGACGGTCAAATGACCGTCCGGTTCTGCTGAACAATGGATCAGACGGAAGCAAAATTCGTCAGGCTGACCACACAGCCGGTCTTTCCGCTGCTGTGCGCGCTGTCCGCCCCCGCCATCGGCGGCATGCTGATCACCGCCGTCTATAACGCCGCCGATTCCTATTTCGTTTCCAAAATCAACGACAGCGCGGTGGGCTCCATCGGGGTGATCTTCTCCTTCATGGCCGTCATTCAGGCGGTGGGGTTCATGTGCGGCCACGGCGCGGGCAACTTCATGTCCCGTGAATTGGGCAAAAAGAATTATGAGGATTCGGGCAGGATCGCCGTCACCGGCGCGGTCATTGCGTTCCTGTTTGGAACGGTTCTTGCCGTGGGCGGCCTGTGCTTTCTGGATCCGCTGGCCCTGTTCCTGGGCTCCACACCCACCATTCTGCCCTACGCGCGGGAGTATCTGCGCTACATCCTCATCGCCGCGCCCTTTCAGACGGCGGCGCTGACCATCAACAACCAGCTGCGCTTTCAGGGCAACGCCCGGCAGGGGATGATCGGCATCGGCTTCGGCGCGGTGCTGAACATGGGGCTGGACCCGGTGCTGATCTCCGTGGCAGGCCTCGGCGTCACCGGGGCGGGCATTTCCACCATGGTCAGCCAGATCATCAGCTTTTTTCTGCTGGTCTTCTTCACTTTCCGGGGCGGCAACATGCCCATGAAGCTGCGCCGGTTCACGCCCAGCGGGCGGTTTTTGCAGGAGATCTTCCGGGGAGGGATTCCCTCCTTCGGGCGGCAGGTGATCGGCTCCGTGGCCACCGTCCTGCTGAACTACGCCCTCAAGCCCTACGGCGATAACGCCATCGCCGCCATGGCGGTGGTGTCCAAGGTGGCCATGCTGCTGCTGTCCGTTGTCATCGGCCTGGGGCAGGGCTTCCAGCCGGTATGCGGCATGAACTACGGCGCGAAACGGTACGACCGGGTATTGAAGGCGTTTTTTATCACGGTCGCCTCGTCTACGGCGGTGCTGCTCGTCGGCGCGGCCGTGGGCATGGTCTTCGCGGAGCCCATCGTCTCCGTCTTCGCTTCGGAGGAGGCCACCGTCGCCATCGGCGTGCGGGCGCTGCGCTACCAGCTGATCCCCGCGGTCTTTTCCGCGTTTTATCTCATCGGCTCCATGATGCTGCAAAATCTGGGCAAGTCGCTGCGGGCCACGGTGATGGCGGTCTGCCGCCAGGGCATCGTCTTTATGCCGCTCATCCTGCTGCTGCCCCGGCTGTTCGGGCTGACGGGCGCGCTGGCCGCGCAGCCGGTATCGGACCTGATCTCCTGCTGCATCGGCTTCCCCATGGTGCTGTCGCAGATCAAAGAGCTGCGCGCCATGCAGGCGACGCCCCTTGATTCCATGCCATCAAACAGAAAGGAAAAATCATCACTATGAAAAAATACATCAGTCTGTTAATGACCGTATCACTGCTGCTGGCGCTTGCCGGTCTGTCTTCCTGCGCCGGAAAAACAAGCAATGTTTCCGCCGCCGGCAGTTTTACGCTTTCGGCGGAACCGACGGCCCTTTCCCCCGGCGATACCTTCACGGTGACCCTGAACGGCGCCGGATGGGAAAACGTGGCCAGTTTTGACGTGCTGCTGTCCGCGTCGGACAATCTTTCCGTCGTTTCCTGTAAAGAAAAAGACGTGGGCGAGCTGATCACCACTGTCTCCGAGGTGGCGGACGGCGTCAAGATGGGCGGCTACGTGATGTATACCTATGATATCGAGAATCTGGATCTGCTGACGGTAACCTACCGGGTTTCCGAAAACGCGAAGGCGGGCGATACAGTAAAGGTGCAGGCCGATTTCACGCAGTTCCAG
>CAMJYF010000265.1 GCA_946409885.1 uncultured Clostridia bacterium
TCGGCGATGACGGCGGGGTTGCGGGGGTCGTCCTCCGGGATGCCCACCTCCACCTTGCCCACCAGGTCCGCGCCCACGTCGGCGGCCTTGGTGAACACGCCGCCGCCCACCCGGGCGAACAGCGCCATGGAGGAAGCCCCCATGCCGAAGGTGAGCATGGCCCCGGTGATCTCCTCCGGGGGCAGCCGAAACACGAATTTCAGCAGGGCGAACCACAGGGAGATATCCAGCAGGCCCAGCCCCACCACGGTAAAGCCCATTACGCTGCCGGCGGAAAACGCCACCCGCAGGCCCTTGTTCAGCCCCTCACGGCAGGCGTTGGCGGTGCGGGCGTTGGCGGCGGTGGCGATCTTCATGCCGATAAAGCCCGACAGGCCCGAAAAGAAGCCGCCGGTAAGGAAGGCGAAGGGCACGTAGGGCGTAAGGAACTTCAGCAGCGCCATCACGGACAGCACCGCGAACATCACGCCGAAGAACACGGCCACCACCCGGTACTGCCGCTTGAGATAGGCGTTGGCCCCGCTGCGGATGGCGGCGGAAAGCCTGCTCATACGCTCCGTCCCCTCCGGGAAGGCCATCACCCGGCGGGCCATAACCACGGCAAACACCAGGGCCAGCAGCGAACCGGCAAAGGTCATGATCAGCATCAGCCATTCCATAAAAACAAATCCCCTTCCGAAAGGATGATTGTTAATTTTATCACAAACCTGTGACTATGTCAAACCGTTTTTTGCATAAAAATACATTTTTTGCGGAGCGTCCCGGATTCCGGCGGAGTTTGTCGAGCTGTCGGCGTGACAGGTGCAAGGAATAAGGTGTAAGGTTTAAGAATCATTGTACCTCACACCTCACACCTTACACCTCACACCTTGCACTTCACACCTTGCACTTCACACCTTGCCCCCGCAACGCGTCACGCCCTTACAGATAGCGTCCGGTAACGCTTTCCGGGCAGGCTTTCATCGCCTCCGGCGTGCCGCAGAACACCACGCGGCCGCCCTCCTCGCCCCCGCCGGGGCCCATGTCGATCAGGTAATCGGCGCTGCGGATCACGTCCAGGTCGTGTTCGATCACCACCACGGTGGCGCCGCTGGCGATCAGCGTTTCAAACACGCCCAGCAGGGTCTTCACGTCCAGCGGGTGCAGGCCGATGGTGGGCTCGTCAAAGACGAAGACGGCGTCGGCCTGTCCCCGGCCCATCTCCCAGGCCAGCTTTAACCGCTGGGCCTCGCCGCCGGAAAGGCCGGGCGTTTCCTCCCCCAGCGTCAGGTAGCCAAGGCCAAGGCTCTGCAGCACCTTCAGGCGGGGGTATACGTTTTTCATATCCCGGCAGAAGTCCGCCGCCGTATTCACGTCCATGGCCATCAGCTCCGGCAGGGAACGGGTCTGGCCCGCCTTGTTGGTATAGCCCACGGTGTAGGCGGCCTTTGTGTAGCGGGAGCCCCGGCACTCCGGGCAGGGGATATCCACGTCCGGCAAAAACTGCACGTCAAGGCTGATGGAGCCGGTGCCGTCGCAGACGGGGCAGCGCAGGGCCCCGGTGTTGTAGGAGAAATCCCCCGCCTTATAGCCCGCCTGCTTCGCCTGCGCGGTGCGGGCGTACAGCTTGCGCAGCTCGTCGTGGACCCCCGCATAGGTGGCCACAGTGGAACGAATGTTGATACCGATGGGGGTGGCGTCGATCAGCTTGATATGGGCGATCCCCTCCGCCGCCACGGACCGCACGTGGTCTGGCAGCTTCTGTCCTTTGGTCATCGCGGACAGGGCGGGCACCAGACTTTCCAGCACCGTGGTGGTTTTGCCGGAGCCGGAAACACCGGTCACCACCGTCAGCCGTCCCTTGGGGAACGACACCTCCAGCGGCCGCACGGTGTGCAGCGGCCCGGTGGACAGCTTTATTTCACCGAGGGCGAACAGGTCCTCTTCCGGCACCGGCGGCATGGACCGCATCACTGGCACGCCGGAAAGGAAGGGGCCGATCTGTGAGGCAGGATGGCCCGCCACCGTGGGCACTGTCCCCTCGGTGACGACCGTACCGCCCTCCGCCCCGGCTTTGGGGCCCATCTCGATGAGCCAGTCCGCCTCTTTTAAGATCTGTACGTCGTGGTCCACCAGCAGCACCGTGTTGCCGTCCGCGGCCAGGTCCCGCATCACGCCGGTAAGGCCCACGATGTTGGCCGGGTGCAGGCCGATGGAGGGCTCGTCCAGCACGTACAGCACCCCGGTGGTGCGGTTGCGCACGGCCCGGGCCAGCTGCATCCGCTGGCGCTCCCCGGTGGAAAGGGTGGAGGAGGCCCGGTCCAGGGTGAGGTAGGACAGGCCCAGATCCAGCAGACGGCGGGCGGCGGAGCGGAAGGAGGCGCAGATGCTTTCCGCCATGGGGCGCATCTCCTGCGGCAGGGAGGCGGGCACGCCGTCCACCCACGCGCACACGTCCTTCAGGGTCATACGGCAGACCTCGTCCAGCGAAACGCCCCGCAGCTTCGGGGCCCGGGCGGCGTCGGAAAGCCTTGTGCCGCCGCAGTCGGGGCAGACCTCCTCCTTCAAAAATTTTTCCACCCGCTTCATGCCCTTTTCGTCCTTTACCTTGTTCAGGGCGTTCAGCACCGTGGCGGTGGCGCTGTAATAGGTGAAATCCATCTCCCCGGCGCTGACGCTCTCGCTGTTCTTCGCCCGGTAGAAGATGTGCTTTTTCACCATGGGGCCGTCGTAGACGATCTCTTTTTCCCCGTCCGTCAGGTCTTTAAAGGGCACGTCCGTGCGCACGCCCATGGCCCGGCAGACGTCGGTCATCAGCGACCACATCAGGGAGTTCCACGGGGCCACCGCCCCCTCGTCCACCGTCAGGGATTCATCCGGCACCAGCGTGGCCCGGTCCACGGTGCGCACCGTGCCCGTGCCGCCGCACCGGCGGCAGGCCCCCTGGCTGTTGAAGGCCAGCTCCTCCGCGCCGGGCGCGTAAAAGGTGACGCCGCAGTCGGGGCAGACCAGCGGCTGCTCCGCCGCCACGGCGATGGTGGGCGCGTGATAGTGCCCGTTGGGGCAGCGGTGAGAGGACAGGCGCGAAAACATCAGCCGCAGGCTGTTCAGCAGCTCCGTGCCCGTGCCGAAGGTGGAGCGGATGCCGCCCGCCCCCGGCCGCTGGTGCAGGGCCAGCGCGGCGGGCACGTAGCGGACCTCGTCCACGTCCGCCTTGGCGGCCTGGGTCATGCGCCGCCGGGTATAGGTGGAAAGGGATTCCAGATACCGGCGAGAGCCCTCCGCGTACAGCACCCCCAGCGCCAGCGAGGATTTGCCGGAGCCGGAGACCCCGGCCACGCCCACAACACCCCCCAAAGGCACGTCCACGTCAATATTTTTCAGATTGTGTACCCGCGCGCCCCGGACGAGGATCTTCTCCGGCGCGCCGTTTTTCTGTTTTGCCATAAACACTGTTTCTCCGTTTTATTGTTACCCTTATTGATAGCGTAAAAATCGGGATTTGTCAATCCATTTGTAAGAGAATTTGCGTACGACTGTCTGACGGTCCGCCGTTTCCGGACGCATCCCGCTGTTTTTGACGGCTTCCCATCTTGATTTTCCGGCAGGATTGTGTTAGGATAAAAAAATAAGACAATGATGGGCATGCGGTCGGCAGCCGCATGAAACAAAAGGGAAACGCGGTGATCCTGTGTTTGCGTATCGCCATTTGAAAAGTGAAAGAGGGCGGGAGCTCTACCGATTCGCGGCAGAAAAAATCGCCGCGCGCGCAGACATGTTTCCGATCCCCGCCGCGGATGAACCGCTGCTTCCCGCCGCCATCAACGCCGTTCTGACGGACCATCCGCACTTTTTCTGGTTTGAAG
>CAMJYF010000266.1 GCA_946409885.1 uncultured Clostridia bacterium
AGTTGGATCAGGTGCTGCCTTATAAAGACAGAAGAGCGAACAATGTCAGGTATCTTCTCTGAAAACGACAATGGATACCTACGTACATAACACCAATGAAACCATGACGGACGCAGTCGAAATCTTCGAGCGTGGCTGCGCGAAAATCGCTTAGAAATAACCTTAAAAAATGGCGTAAAAATGGCGTAAAATGGCGTAGTGGGTATCCGAAAACCCTTGTAAAATAAGGAGTTGTGGAAAAAATGAAATTAGGAATCGTAGGTTTGCCGAACGTCGGCAAAAGTACTCTGTTCAACGCTTTGACCAACGCCGGGGCGCAGGCGGCGAATTACGCGTTCTGCACCATTGAGCCCAACGTGGGCGTGGTGGCCGTGCCGGACAAGCGTCTGGACGCGCTGGCGGAGATGTACCACCCGGATAAATACACCCCCGCCACCATCGAGTTTGTGGATATCGCCGGCCTGGTGAAGGGCGCCAGCAAGGGCGAGGGGCTGGGCAACAAGTTCCTCTCCCACATCCGGGAGGTGGACGCCATCATCCACGTGGTGCGCTGCTTTGAAAACGACGACATCATGCACGTGGACGGCAGCATCGACCCCGTCCGCGATATCGAGACCATCAACCTGGAGCTGATCCTCTCCGATACGGAGCTTTTGCAGCGCCGTATTGACCGGGACACAAAGGCCATGAAGGGCGACAAGTCCCTGGCGGCGGACGTGGAATTTTTCAAGCGTCTGAAGGGCGAGCTGGACAACGCCGTCAGCGCCCGCGCGGTGGAAATGACCGACGACGAGCGGGAGCTGATGAGCACGGTTTCGCTGCTGTCCTCCAAGCCTGTCATCTACGCCTGCAACATGAGCGAGGACGACTTTGCCGGGGATATCAACGCCAACCCGTATTTTGCCAGGGTGAAGGAGATCGCCGCGGCGGAGGGCAGCGAGGTGCTGCCCGTGTGCGCGGAGCTGGAGGCCCAGATCGCCGAGCTGCCCGCCGAGGAAAAGGAGATGTTCCTGTCGGAGCTGGGCATCGCCCAGAGCGGCCTTGATACCCTCATTCAGAAAAGCTACGACCTGCTGGGCCTGATGAGCTTCCTCACCGCCGGCAAGCCGGAGGTGCGGGCATGGACCATCAAAAAGGGCACCAAGGCGCCTCAGGCGGCGGGCAAGATCCACAGCGATTTCGAGCGGGGTTTCATCCGGGCGGAGGTCATCTCCTTTGACGACCTGATGGCCTGCGGCTCCATGGCGGCGGCCAAGGAAAAGGGGCTTGTGCGCAGCGAGGGAAAGGAGTACGTGATGCAGGACGGTGATATCGTCCTCTTCCGGTTCAACGTATGATGGAACAGAGTTATACAGGGGAGATGCGCCCCCTTGACGCGAAGGAGTGGGCGGCGATCACCCTCACGGCGGCGGCGAACGGCGAGATCGCGGCGGCCTCTTATGAATGCGCCGACGACCCGCTGCTGCGGGAGTGCTGCGCGGCGCTGTGCGGCGTGCTGGCGGAAAAGCCCATCCGGGACGTGATGCAGATGAACAACAACGCCGTGTATTACAATATGGAAAGCGACCTGCCCCGGGACCGGCTGTACCTGGCCAGTATCGCCGTGCAGGCCGCCAAAAAGGCCGCGCTGGATTACCTGAAAAAAAACGAGATCCCCTATGACGGCGAGGGTCTTTGCGACTGCTTAAAATGAAAAAAAGAAGAGCGGAAAGGAGGTTTTTCAATGAACCAACAACAGTTTGAAAGAATCATCAAAGATATGACGCGTCGTTATGGTAAGATGAAAAGCGGAACGGAAGAAGACCACGCGATGACCCTTTTCGTGATGGAGACGAATCTGCTGAAGATGCACCGGGCGCATCCCGATTCCAACTCGCGGCGGGCGAAGGAGGCAATCCTTCTTGCGCTTTACCGGGTAGAGGGGTATCTGACAGGCATGAAGGCAGAGACGGAACCGTTTGAATCAGAGGAAAACCTGCGGCTGCGAGACGCTCTTTTGATGGCCTTTGATCCTTTACTAACGAAGAAATCAAAGCCGTGATACAGGAAAGTACGGTCGATCTTGAAGACAGCGCGTCTCTGAACGGATTTTACAAAGAACCTGTCATTTGTATGCTGCGTATCTGGGATTCCGTGGAGACGTGGGAGAAAAAAATGGGAAGCAACGGTTATTTTACGTTTCTTGAGGGG
Organism: uncultured Clostridia bacterium; assembly: GCA_946409885.1. Lineage (GTDB taxonomy): Bacteria > Bacillota > Clostridia > Oscillospirales > Acutalibacteraceae > RUG806. The sequence continues at coordinate 2,191 of CAMJYF010000266.1, forward strand.
CATCTTGGCGCGAAAATACCGCGCGACGAGGAATTGAAATACGCGGTGCTGACGTCCTGACAGCAATGTCACGTTATGGTTCAAAACAGACGAACCCATTTTTGGCGGCGAACGTTTTTCTGGAAAAAACTGTAAAGATGGGGCAGAGGTTACTCGCCGTATGTACAGGCAAAAAGCGAGACGCGCCGCTGACAACGGCGCGTCTGCTTTTTGAGGAGATAATTATGAAAAAAACGAGGAAGCATTCTTTGTTTAACAATTTCATCCTACAGCATATAGCTTAAAAAAACTTTAAAAACCGCAACATTTTGTTTTTCCGGCAATAAAAACAGAAAGAGGTGGCGTTGGATGGCGTTTGAGATCATCCGGAACGATATTACCAGAGTGGCGGCGGACGCCGTGGTGAACACGGCCAATCCTCGCCCCGTCATCGGCGGCGGCACGGACAGCGCCGTCTACCGGGCCGCGGGCAGCGAGGCGCTGCTGGCCGCCCGTCAGAAGATCGGCGATATCCCGCCGGGGCAGGCCGTCAGCACCCCGGCCTTCCGGCTGCCGGCCAGATATATCATTCATACGGTGGGCCCCATATGGCAGGGCGGCGGCCACGGCGAGCGGGAGGCGCTGCGGGCCTGCTACGCCAATTCCCTGGCGCTGGCGGAGGCGCTGGGCTGCGAAAGCGTGGCTTTCCCGCTGATCTCCACCGGCAGCTACGGCTTTCCGAAGGAAGAGGGGCTGCGCATCGCGCTGGAGGAGATCGGCCGCTTTCTGCTGACCCATGAAATGCGGGTCATTCTGGTGGTGTTCGATCCCGACGCGCTGGCCCTGTCCGAGGGGCTGTCAGGGGAGATCGACCGGTTCATCGACGAACACACGGTCCGGGAGCTGCAGCGGCGGGAATACGGCAGCCCTACGTCGTTGAACATGGCGCTGTCCCCTGTTGGGGAGGAGGATCTGCCCCGCCGGAAAAAAACGGAGTCCGCCGGGAGGGGATGGGGCGTTCGTTTGCCCCGGCGCTCCCGGCCGAAGGAGCCCCGCGAGGGAGACTCCCCCAAGGAAGCCCGCGGCGCGGAGAAAGCGGCAGAGGAAAGAGTTGAACCGGAAGCGGAGCTTCTCGACGCCTGTCGGCAGAACGACCGTCCTTTTCCGCAGGAGGCGCGGGAAAGCGCGCGGGAAAGGGAAGCGCCTGCGGAGGAGGACGGCGCCTGGGAAGCATCCGCTCTGCCGACTGCTTATCCGGCCGCCCTGCAACAGGAATCCCTGCCCGATATTGCCGGAAAAAGCCTGGACGAGGTGGTGGGCGGCGCCGGACAGACCTTTCAGCAGAAGCTGTTCGCGCTGATCGACGCCAGCGGCATGGACGACGTGACCGTGTACAAAAAGGCCAACATCGACCGCAAGGTGTTCTCCCGTATCCGCTGCAAGCCGGATTATAAGCCGAAGAAGAAAACCGCGCTTGCCTTTGCCATCGCACTGGAGCTGGATATGCCGACGATGACGGACCTTCTGTCCCGCGCGGAGATCGCCCTTTCGCCCAGCAGCACCTTCGACCTGATCATCACGTATTTCATCACAAACAAAAAATACGATATTTTTGAGATCAACGCAGCCCTGTTCAAATACGGGCAGCCGATTTTGGGACAATGACAGCGAAGT
>CAMJYF010000267.1 GCA_946409885.1 uncultured Clostridia bacterium
GAATACGGAATGCGGAATTTCGGAAATCGCTGACGCGATTTGATTGCAATTGCGTGTCTTAAAGAATCAACGAGATAATCAAATCCGGACGTTTCAAATTACACGCAAACGTAAGTTCACCATCATTCCGCATTCCGAATTCCGCATTCCGAATTTGCTCGACAAATCCCTCTTTACCTTTCAATCACGCTCGTTCCCGGGTAATAATGGGCGATGATCTCGCGCCAGGTCATGCCCTGGCGGGCGTAGTAATCCGCGCCGTACTGGGACAGGCCCACGCCGTGGCCGTAGCCCCTGACGGAAAAGGTGACGGCGTCGCCGTCGCAGTCGATGGCGATGGCGGCGGAGCGGAGGCCGAAGACGCCGCGCAGCTCCTGCCCGGTAAATTCCCGCCCGGCAATCTCCACGGAAAGCAGCGTGCCCGCCTCGGAATACACCGGCTCGCCGAACCAGTCCTCCGGGGCGCCCTCCGCCTCCAGCCCCAATTTGGCCTTCAACTCTTTTGCGTTCACCGTAAGGGAGGAGGCGTATTTGGGCGAGACGCTGTCACCGGCGCTTTCCACACTGACAAGGTAGGGGATCTCCGCCCCCCACACGTTTTCGGCGCTTTCCGTGCGGCCGGGGCTGACGGCGTGGAAGGCGGCCGCCACCGGCTCGTCCCCGTAGACGATTTCGTACCCGATCACCTCGTCCACCGCCCGGCGGATCTTTGCAAGATTCTCCTCATAGTCGCCGCCCCAGCGCTCCCGCATTTCGTCCTCCGTCCAGTAGGCCTGATAGGCCGCGGGATCGGTGGAGACCGCCGCGCCGTCCGCCAGCGCCGCCTTGGGGTGCGCCCGCTGGTACAGGGTGTAGGTCAGCGAGGCCAGCGCCTGGGCGCACAGGGCGTCATGGGCAAAGGAGACGGGCATTTCCGCCGCCGTTACCCCCACGATGTACTCCCGCAGGTCCATCTCCTCCGTCCGGTCCTCCTCCGGGAAATAGACGCGGACAGTATCGCCGGAGGGAACGGGGACCTCCGTGGGCGTGGCGGCAACGCCGCTCCCGTTTTGCCGGGGCGGGACGGCGCTTTTGAAACAAAAGGGGATCAGGAAGGTGCCCAGCATGACGCACAGCCATTTGACGACGAATTTTTTCATACGATCCGAACCTTTCCGCCGGAAGGCGGTTTTTCTTTCGGAATATATATATGGCCCGTCCCGGCCGGATATCCCCCTCCGCAGGAAAAAAGATGTATAATAGTGGTAATAATGGTATCTTATTGTTTTGCGCATTTTCCGGGGCTTACTGTTGCATAAAACACAAGATTTTCACGGTTTGTTACCTGTTTCGTCAAATTATCTGTACAAATTTTGCATGATTTTTAAAAACAGTAAATTTTTAAAGAGAATCTGTCGATTTCTGTTGACTTTTTTCCCATATTATGTTATTCTTATTTACAAATAAAAAAAGAGAGGACGGGAAACCCATGAAAGCAACCGGCATTGTCAGAAAATTTGATGAAAACGGCAGATTCGTGCTGCCCATGGAGCTCCGCAAAAAAATGGGGCTGACGACCAAGGATGACGCTTTGGAAATTTTTGTGGAAAACGACACCATCATCCTGAAAAAATACGAGCCCGCTTGCGTCTTTTGCCAGAGCATGGACGATCTCATCACCTACAAGGACAAAAAAATCTGCAAAAAGTGCGCCGAGAAGATCAACGTCCTGTTTGAGGACTGAGGCGGCGCACGTCCGGTCGGAGGTCGGCGGTCTTCCCGGTGAAGGCTTTGGTTTTTGCCCTGCGGCGCCAGAGGATTCCGGCGCGGGTTTCTGACTTCCGACTGTTCCCCGTTCGTTTTTTTATCGTTTTCCTTCCGCCGGTACGGCGGATTTTTTATTGCCGGAAGCGCCGGCGATCCGCCGCAAACACAGCATCATTATTATACCGGCCGCGCCCGGTTTTTGCAAGACGCGGCCGAAAATTATTTTTACATTCTTTAATTCTATTGTATTTTTTTTGCCGATGTGGTATGATGACAGTAAAAAGGGGGAATGCGCATGGCCGTTTGTCCCAGGTGCCAAAAAAAACTGAAGCTGTGGCATGTTTCGCAATACTGCCCGTACTGCGGCACCAATATCGTCTTTCAATCCTTTGAGGCGAATTTTGAAAAGGACCGGCGGCTGGCGGAGATGTCGCTGGCCGGGTTCCGCGTAAAAATGGAAAAGCTGAAAAAGGCCTATCTCTCCGGCTGGCCCCAGAAGCTGAAGATCGCTGCCTGCATTCTGCCGCTGGCGGGGCTGTTCGCGCCGCTGGGGGGCATGAACGTCAAAATGGGATGGTATGAGGATTCCCTTTGGTTCTGGGCGCTGGATCTGGTGTATAACGCCTTTATGGGCAAGGGCGATTTCGGCGCCTTCGGCTCCTTTGGCGACGCGCCGGTCTTCGGCGCGGCCGTTACGGCGCTGCGGGCGGCCATGCTCTGCTGCACGGCGGCGGCCCTTTGCGCTGTGGGCATTCTGCTGACGGAGCTGTTCTGCTTTGCCGGGAATAAACGCACCGGCGCGGTGATCGCCGCCTTTTCCGCCGTAGGGATCGGGGCGTCTGTCGCGGAATACGTCTTTTGCGGCAAGGCCGTGCGGGCCGCCCCCGTGGGCAGCGTTTTTGCGGGGCATCTCAACGGCCCCGTGTTCCTGGTCCCCGTGCTGCTGTTCGCCTTTGCGGGGGTTGCTGCGGTCCTTTGCCTGAAAAAGCCGCCGGTCATTGCCGTCAGCGAGGGCGACCGGCTGCGGCTGGATTACCGGGAAAAGCTGCGGAAGGGCGAAATCACCCTGCTGGACATTCCCGCGCCGATCTACGAATCGGAGGAGGAGCGGAAGGAAAAAGAAAAGCTCATCCGGGGCGCTTACCATATGGACGACGTAAAAGAAGCGGAGGAGGTGAGCGGCAATGGATGAACGGGAAGTGATGGCCGGATTGGACGAGGAGGAACAGAAACGGCTGGAACGGATCGCGAAGCTGGACGCCAACCAGAAGCGCAAGAAGGTCATCTTCGGCGCGGTCACCGTGGCGCTGATCGCCATGTTTATGGCCGGCACGGTATTCGGCGCGAAGTATATCCTCAGCAACGAGGGCACCCAGCCCCTGCCGACTGCGGCCTTCGCCCCGGTGGAGGAAACGCCCGACGGCGTGATTTCCGAAATCAACCGTCTGCTGGCCGATACGGAGGATTTTGACGGCGTGAAGCTGGACAGCCGCTTCCGCGTTGCCATCGACCGGGACAGCATCACGGCGGTGGGTGAAAACGCCAGCGAAGCGCTGCTGCGGTACGTGAAGGACGCGGCGGAGGAGACCCTTTCCGACCTCTATTCCGAAAACGGCCATGAAGGCGGCTACGGCGAGGACTTCACGCCGTATCTGCCCGATTTCAGCTTTACCTCGGCGGACGTGAAAGAGACCGCCTTTGCGCCGAAGGAGGACAACGACGGCGAGCTGATCGCCACGTTCACCTTCGACGGCTGCGCTTTCGACGCGCTGCCCGGCTCCCGGGTCAGCGGGATCTTCGCGCTGGAGGACCTGCCGGAGACCGTCCGGCGGGCGGAGGACGCCTTCGCCGGTTCCTTCACCGTCAACGACCTTACCGTCGACTACGACGATTTCCATATCGAGGCCTTTGTGGAGCGGGACAACGAAGACGGCCCGGAGACGCGGCGGCTCAGCCAGATCGACTACGTGAGGGCAGGGACCGTCACCCTCAACGCCGCCTTTACCGGCGACCTGGCGGCCTTCGGGGCGCAGACCATCCGCTTCCGGATCACCTGCGCCGAGGAGTACCGTTTCAGCCGCGTCTCCTTCC
>CAMJYF010000268.1 GCA_946409885.1 uncultured Clostridia bacterium
GCCGGTTGCGGGATTTCCAGCCGGAAATGCTTGCCTGCAACCGGATTATATGGTAAGCTGTGGATGAAATCACGGCAGGGCCGAAAGGAGAATCCATCATGATACTGGCGGACAAGATCATTGAACTGAGAAAGAAAAACGGATGGTCGCAGGAGGAGCTGGCCGAAAAATTGGAGGTCAGCCGTCAGGCGGTGTCCAAATGGGAAAGCGCCCAGTCGGTGCCGGATATGAACCGGGTGCTGCTGCTCTCCAAGGTGTTCGGGGTTTCCACCGATTACCTATTAAAAGATGAATTGGGCGAGGAGGCGGTCCGGTCGGACCCCCTGCCGGAGGAGGCGGGGGAGCCTTTGCGCAGGGTCACCATGGCGGAGGCGCAGGACTATCTGAAATACCGGGAGAAAAATGCCCGCCGCATTCCCCTGGGTGTGCTGATGTGCATCCTGTCTCCCGTGGCGCTCATCCTGCTGGGGGTGGGGCAGGAGACCGGCCGGATCGCCCTTACCGAGCAGCAGGCCACGGGGCTGGGGTTGCTGCCCCTGCTGCTGCTGGTGGGCGGCGCGGTGGCGCTGTTCGTGTTTTCCGGCCTGTCCGGAAAGCCCTATGAATATCTGGATCAGGAGAACTTTGAGACGGAATACGGCGTGACCGGTTTTGTAAAGGAAAAGCGGGAGCAGGAGCGCGGCGCGTTCATCGCGCAGATCGTTGCCGGCGTGGCGCTGTGCGTGCTGTCCGCGGTGCCCATCTTCGTGGCTATGCTGCTGCCCGGCGGGGAGGACGCTGCGGTCTCCGATTTCCGCTACGCCGTGGCGGTGGCCGCGCTGCTGTGCCTGGTGGCCGCGGGCGTGTGGCTGATCGTGCGGGCCTCCATCCGCTGGGGCGGCTACGCCGTGCTGCTGGAGGAGGGGGAGTATTCCCGCGTCAGCAAAGAGGAAGCCCGGCGGAACCGCACCGTGGTAACGGTGTACTGGAGCCTGGTCACGGCGGGGTACCTGGCCTACAGCTTCATCACCATGGACTGGCAGCGCAGCTGGATCGTCTGGCCGGTGGCCGGGGTGCTGTACGGTATGGTAATGGCCGTGATGGCCGCCCTTCATAAAAAACAGTAAGTGCCAAACAGGCGCAAAACAATCCGGGCAGAAGCAGGGGAGGACGACGGTCGTCTCTGCTTTTGCCCGGATAATTCCGTATTGCATTTTTCCCTTGCCTGCGCTATAATCAGACGGAAGGGCGGGCAGCCCCGCGAAAACACAGACCCCGATCATTCAAAAAAAGGAGATGGCTCTATGAAATTCCTCTTCCTGCGCATGATCTCTCTGCTCGTTTCAGCCTCCTGTCTGCTGCTGTTTGCCGGGGGCGTCCCATCCCATGAGGCGTTCGACGCGGCGGAACCGGAAAGCTGCGTGATGAACCTCACGGTTTTTTCCGACGTACACGTTGAGGGCAACAATTATCCGCGCTATAAGGTGTTCGCGAACTGCCTGCGCGACGCGAAGCGGAACAAAAGCGGCAGCGACGCGTTCCTGTTCCTGGGCGACAACACCATGAACGGGCAGCACATCGAAAACATGATGTTTCACGGTACCATCCACCAGCTTCTGAGGGATGAAAAGGTGATCGCCATACCGGGCAACCACGATTTCGGCAACGGCGAGGGTGATTTTGAAAAGATCCGGCAGCGCTTTTATGATTATTCGGAGGCGTTCTTCGGCAGAAAGCTGTCGACGCCGTATTTCTGCGAGGTGGTCAACGGCTTTTATTTCATCGTGCTTGCCAACGAAGTGAAGGAAGTCGATTCGATGCATATGTCCGACGAGCAGTTTGAATGGCTGCAGCGGATGCTGGACGAAGCGGCGCAGAGCGGCCTGCCGACCTTTGTGCTGGCGCATTATCACCCGAGAATGGCAGTGCCGATCAACCCGGATTCGGAATACAGCCTTGTCCGGATTTTGGCGGATTACAACCGTGAGCACGACGTTTTCTTCCTCTGCGGCCATTTGCACATGTCGCCCTGCGCCAGCTCCTTCCACGCGTGGAGCGGCTTTCCGGAGGCGTACCTGCCCTGCCTGACGCTGCAGAACGAAAACAGGGAGAACTTTGAAGAGACCGGCTTCGGCGAGATCGTGGAGGTCTATCCCGACCGCGTCGTCTTCCGTATGCGCAACTTTTATACCGGCGAATGGGCGCTGCTGAACGAAGCGCCAATGGAAGCGACCTGGTATCTGAAGAACCCCATCCCCGCCGCGTAACGACCGGGCCCCCGGGGGCGAACGCGCGGCAGTGCGCGATATGACCTTCCGCCGGGGTTGGGGCAAACAGACCCTCAGCGCCGTCGCCTGCGCGGCGGCGGTAACACGATCGTATATTTATTTTGCGGAGATATGGATTTTTCCGGCAATATCTGCTATGATATTTACCAAAGCTTCATTGGTGGGCTTTTGCTTTCATCAACCGGACAACGCAATATCCGTTGATCCGGAAAGGAGACACTGCAAAATGAGAGTATACGATATCATACTGAAAAAACGAAACGGCGGTGCGCTTACCAGGGAAGAGATCGCCTTTTTCATCGACGGCTACTGCGACGGCTCCATCCCCGACTATCAGGCGGCGGCGCTGTGCATGGCGGTCTTTTTCCGCGGGATGACCGACGAAGAGACCGCCGCCCTGACCGACTGCATGGCCCGCTCCGGCGATATGCTGGATCTGTCGCGGTTCGGCAGCCTGACGGTGGACAAGCATTCCACCGGCGGCGTGGGCGATAAGACCACGCTGATCGTCGCGCCCATTGTCGCGGCACTGGGGGGCAAGGTCGCCAAAATGTCCGGCCGGGGGCTGGGGCATACCGGCGGAACGGTGGACAAGCTGGAATCCATCCCCGGCATGCGGGTGACCATGGAGCGGGAGGAGTTCCTCCGGCAGGTGGAAGAGACCGGCGTCGCCGTGATCTCCCAGTCCGGCAACCTCACCCCCGCCGACAAAAAGCTTTACGCGCTGCGCGACGTGACCGCCACGGTGGATTCCATCCCCCTGATCACGTCCAGCGTCATGTCCAAGAAGATCGCCGCCGGGTCCCGCAGCATTGTGCTTGACGTAAAGGCCGGCTCCGGCGCGTTTATGAAAACGCCCGAGGACGCCCGCGTCCTCGCCCGGAACATGGTGGCCATCGGCAAGGCCTGCGGACGGAACATCTCCGCCCTGATCACCGATATGAGCCGCCCCCTCGGCACGGCGGTGGGCAACGCGCTGGAGGTGATTGAGGCGGCAAAGGTACTGCGCGGCGCGGTCAAAGGCGATCTGTACGAGGTGTGCGTGGCGCTGGCCAGCGAGATGACCATGCTGTTTGCGGGCGTTTCCCATGCGGAGGCGGAACGGCAGGTGGCGCAGGCCATTGAAAGCGGCGCCGCCTTTGCCAAGATGAAGGAGTGGATCTCCGCCCAGGGCGGGGACGCCGGTTGGGTGGAGCGCGCCCAATACGGCGACGGCGCTTCCGTTTCCGTTCCCGTCCTCTCCCCGGCGGACGGCTTTATCACGCGGATGGATACCGAAGCGATCGGCGCCGCGGCGGTAATCCTGGGCGCGGGCCGCGCCAGAAAGGAAGACGCCATCGATTACAGCGCGGGCATTCTTGTGAAAAAGAAAACCGGCGACGCGGTGCAAAAGGGGGAGGAGATCGCCCGCCTTTACACCAACGACGCCACGGCGACAGAGCCTGCGGCGAAACGGTACCTTAACGCGCTCACCGTCGGTACGGAACCGCCGGAAAAAACCGGTCTGATCTTCGATATCATCCGGTAGGCGTAATCCACCGGAAAAAC
>CAMJYF010000269.1 GCA_946409885.1 uncultured Clostridia bacterium
GATAAAATCAAGGTAATCATCACAGACGATCAGAAGGCGGTGAAGATCCCGTCCGGCGTGCGGCTGCTGATCCGCCGCTGCTGCAACGCTTCGCTGAAGCTGGAGGAGTTCCACGGCTCCGCGGAGATCAGCGTCCGCTTTGTGGATAACGCCACCATCCGGGAGCTGAACCGCCAGCACCGGAATATCGACAGCGAGACGGACGTGCTGTCCTTCCCGCTGGGGGAGAACGGCGTGTACGACGTCAATCCGGATACGGGCGCCTATGTGCTGGGCGATATCGTTATCTCCGTGGAAAAGGCCTTTGCCCAGGCGGAGGAGTACGGCCATTCGCTGGAGCGGGAGCTGGCCTTCCTGACGGTGCATTCCATGTTCCATCTGCTGGGGTACGACCACGTCAACGGCGGGCTGGAAGCGGTGCGGATGCGCGAAAAGGAAGAGACCGTTCTCACCCAGCTGGGCCTCAAGCGCAACGGCAGCTATTATCTGGACGAGGAATAAGCCATGGCTAAGGAAGCAAAAACCGCGTTTATCGCCATCGTGGGCTGCCCCAACGTGGGGAAGTCCTCCATACTGAACAAGCTGCTGGGGGAAAAGATCGCCATCGTGTCGCCCAAGCCCCAGACCACCCGCACGCGTATCATGGGCGTGCTGACGGCAGGGGAGACGCAGCTGGTCTTTACCGATACCCCCGGTTATCACAAGCCGAAAACCAAGCTGGGCGTCGCCATGGTGCGCGCCGTGGGCGCGGGTATCCGGGACGTGGACGCTTGTCTGTTGGTGGTAGAGCCCTCCGGCGAGATCCGCGAGGCGGAGCAGACGCTCATCAAGCGCTTTCAGGACGAGGACATCCCCGCCGTGCTGGCCATCAACAAGATCGACACGGTGGAAAACAAAGAGGATCTGCTGGCCCGCATCCTCACCTTTTCCAAGTTGTACGATTTCCGCGCCATCGTGCCGGTCAGCGCCGTGGACGGCAGCGGTCTGGACGAGCTGCTGGACGAGCTGAAGGCCCTCAGCTTCCCCGGCGAGCATCTGTTCCCGGACGACACCCTCACCGATCAGCCGGAAAAGGTCATCGCCGCCGAGTATATCCGTGAAAAGCTGCTGCGGTACCTGGATAAAGAGATCCCCCACGGCACCGCCGTTGCCATCGAACGCTTCAAGGAGCGGGAGGGGAGCGACCTGCTGGATATCGAGGCCACCATCTACTGCGAAAAGGAAAGCCACAAGGGCATCATCATCGGCAAGGGCGGGGAGATGCTGAAAAAGATCTCCACGGCCGCCCGCAAGGATCTGGAGCGGTTCTTCCATTGCCGCGTCAACCTCCAGTGCTGGGTCAAGGTAAAAGAGGACTGGCGCAACCGGGAAGGGCTGATCCATAATTTCGGGCTGGACTGATGGAAAAATTCACGGTTGACGGACTGGTGATCCGCGTCACGGTGACAGGGGAGTCCGACCGCATCGTCTGGATCCTCACCCGGTCCCGGGGGCTGATCCGGGCGTTTGCCAAAGGGGCGCGCGGCACCAAAAGCAAGCTGCACGGGGGCACGTCCCTGTTTGCCTACTGCGCCTTTTCGTTCTACGAAAAAAACAACGTCTTCAACGTGACGGAGGCGGATATCAAAGAGGTCTTCTTCCAGTTCCGGGACAGCTTTGAAAAGGTGACCGTGGCGCAGTATTTCTGCGAGGTCCTGCTGCATAACGTGCCGGAAACCACCAACGAGGATTTCTACCTGCGGCTGGCGCTCAACTCGCTGCACTTTCTCTGCGGCGACCAAAAGCCCTGGCTGCTGGTCAAATCTGTCTTTGAGCTGCGCTTCGCCTGTGAGGCGGGTTATATGCCCTCGCTGGTGGCCTGCGATTTCTGCGGCGAATATGAGACGGACCGCATGTATTTCGATTGCCGGGAGGGGCTGCTGTACTGCGCCCGCTGCGGGGAGGACCGCAACCTGCCCCGCGTTCCGCTGGCGGTGGTCTCCGCCATGCGCCACATCGTCTATTCCCCCTTCGAGCGCTGCTTTGCCTTTGAGCTGGCCCCGGAATGCCTGCCCATCCTGGGCCGCATCACCCAGTTTTACCTGGCCCAGTCGCTGCAGCAGAGCTTCAAAACGCTGGAATACCTGCCCCGTGAACCAGTGTAAAACAGCCGCCTTTTGCCGCCATCCCGGCATTCCCTTTCTTTCGGCCTGCCTGTCTGCAAAACAGAAGATGCGGAGTCCACCGTTTTGACAATGATACCAAAAAAACGCCATTTTCTGCCAGAAAAACAGACAAAACCACAAACCACAAAAAAAGTCAAAGAAAGTATTGACAAATCCGGTTTTATCGGGTATAATTCATAACTGTTACGGGGCATTAGCTCAGCTGGGAGAGCGCTACACTGGCAGTGTAGAGGTCATCGGTTCGATCCCGACATGCTCCACCACCCACAATCCCTTATGTATCAACGGTTCAGGGGAATTGTGAACAATTACAGATATGGGAAATCATGGAATCTTCTAATGGAGCTTCTAATGGAATCCCATAAAAGAAAGAAGTAACAATGTTACCGCATTGCTGCTTTTTTCTTTTTTTTCGCATAAACAATCCATGATCTCAGATCTGATTAAAATTGCCGCCAGTGTTTTTTTGCTCCCAAACTGACTACACAGCTCTTTTATTGCCGAAGAAATCTCCGGAGATCGAATCGGCGATCTGTTTTTTTCTCTTGTCTGTCAGATGCGCATAGATGTTGCCTGTTGTTTTGATATCCGAGTGACCCAGCCAGATCTGCGCGTCCTTCAGGTCGTAGCCATTCATGATCAGATAGCTTGCGCAGGAGTGCCTCAGATCATGAAATCTGATTCTCGGAAGATCGTACTTTTCCAGCAGCTTCTTGAATTTATGAGAAACAAAGTCCGGGGCAAAGGGAACGCCGTTCTCATGCTTGAATACGTAATCGGAGCGAACATAGGCAGTGCGATACCGTGCGGCGTTTGCTTCTTCCTGTTTTTTCAGGTCAACGAAGAGCTGATACATCTCATCCGACAAAGGAAACGTCCGATAGCTCGATCTGTTTTTTGTCGTGTCGGATTCGATCCTCTCTTTGATCTGACAAACCGTGTGCTTGATCGTCAGCGTCCGGTGTTCGAAGTCGATGCTGTCCCATTTGATGCCAAGCACCTCGCTGCGTCTGAGGCCGAGCCCGACGGTGACCTGAACCAGATCGGCGATCTCCTCGCCCTTGATTTTCTCCAGCAGCGTTTCGATCTGCTCTTTTGTATAGAACTTCATCTCCTGCATCTCCGCTTTCGGAAGTTTGACGTAGTCGCAGGGATTCTTCAAAATCAGATCGTCTTCTATCGCCGATTTGAAGATCATGCTCAGAACCACCTTCATTCTCCTGATGGTTTCTCTCTTCAAACCTGCTTCATGCTTCAGATCGATAAAATCCTGAATGTCCTGTTTCGTGACGTTCTGGATCGTGAACCTTTTGGAGGAGAAGAAGGGGTCAAGGTGCTGTTTGAGAATCTGCTGATAGCTCTGATACGTCGATTCCGCGACGGAATATCTGACGTTCTTCAGCCACGTGTTGGCGAAAGACATAAACGGGGCGTCAGCTATAATACCGCCGTACTTTTCTTCGTACTCGGCAATCGTTTCCCGCAGCATTTTTTCCGCTTTGCGTTTGTTCCCCGCGATGGTCAAGCCGGTGGAAATCCATTTCTGCTTGCAGGCTTTGCCGTTGCGGTCATGAAGACCGGTGATCACCATATAATAGCGGTCACCTTTGATTTGAATACTGCCCGATATGGGTGTGAACATAA
>CAMJYF010000270.1 GCA_946409885.1 uncultured Clostridia bacterium
CGGCTTTGCGGACCGGGTGCGCCGGTTTGACGTCTCCTCCGCCACCGTGGCGCTGGCGGCGAAGGCGCTGGACTGCGAGGAGGCGCGGATCGCCAAAACCATGGCCTTTTTGGTGAACGGCGGCCCCGTGCTGGTGGTGACCGCCGGGGACGCCAGGGTGAACAGCGCCAAATTCAAGGCGCGGTTTGCCGTCAAGGCGAAGATGCTGACGGCGGACCAGCTGACGGAGCTGGTGGGCCACGCCCCGGGCGGCGTTTGCCCCTTTGCCCTGAAGGAGGGCTGCAGCGTCTATCTGGACGAATCCCTGCGGCGCTTTGACGTGGTGTACCCCGCGGCGGGGGACGCGGCCAGCGCCGTGGAGCTGACCGTGCCGGAGCTGGAGCGGTGCGCCGGCGCGTTGGGGTGGGTGGACGTGTGCGTGACAAGCCCGGCGGAACCGCGGCCGACTTCTTTACAATAATATGAACGCTTTTTTTCCTGTTTTTTAATAAATTGTACGGAAAATCAACATTTGTATGTTGACGGCAGGGAAAAATGCTGTTAAAATAGAAAATGGAACACAGGGAAGGCGTTTTATGTCCAAGGGAGGAAAAGCCGACGCGCCCTCCCCCGTCCGCCGGCAAATCCGCGGCGGCGCGGGTTCTTTTTGGCAGAACACTGCCGCTCCATATTTGCGGAACACCGCAGAAAAGAAGGTCAACATATGAAAAAAATTATCGTTGCGGACGATGAGGAACTGATCCGGCGACTGGTCAGCGACTTCCTCACCGCGGAAGGCTACGAGCCGCTGCAGGCAGACGACGGCGACGTGGCCTTACAGTTGTTTGAAGAAAACCCCGACACCGCCCTGATCATTCTGGACATCATGATGCCCAACATGGACGGGTGGGAGGTCTGCCGCAAGATCCGCGAAACCTCCGACGTGCCCATCATCATGCTGACGGCCCGCAGCCAGGAATACGACCAGCTGACCGCCTTTGACGCGGGCGCGGACGACTACGTCACCAAGCCCTGCAGCCCCTCCGTGCTGATGAAGCGGGTGGCCGTGCTGCTGAAGCGGGGCGAAAACAGCCCCAACAACGCCAAGGTGCTTTCCGTGGACGACCTGAAGCTGGACAGCTTTGCCCACGAGGTGTGGCTGGACGGCAAAAGCATCAGCCTGACGCTGAAGGAATACGGCATTCTGCAAAAGCTGCTGGCCGCGCCGGGGCGCGTCTTCTCCCGGGAGCAGATGCTGGATGACATCTGGGGGTTCGATTTCGACGGGGACGTGCGCACCGTGGATTCCCACGTGGCAAGACTGCGCACCAAGCTTGGCAGCTGGGGCTCGCAGCACATCAAAACGATCTACGGCACCGGCTATAAGCTTGAGGTGAGCAAAGATGGCAAAAACTGAAAAGCGCAAACGCGCGAAAAAGCAGCGCAGCATCACTGCGAAGCTCATGAGAGGGATCATCATGATCCTTTTTTTGACCGTTTTTATTCCCTTTTTTGCCTATTACAACCTGCCGGAGTGGGTGTATTATCTGGCGCCGGGCACCCGCCTGTGGCTGGCCATCGACGAGATCAACGGTACCTACGGCACCGGGGAATTTGACGAGACCGTGCGGGTGGTGGAAAAGCGGCTGGATTCCAACATAGAGATCTACACGGCGGACGGGCGGTTCATCTATTCCACCGCCGCCATGACGGACCAGCTGCCCACCGATCTTTCCCGCGCGCCCACGGTGGACGACAAATATCAGCTCACCTACCAGACGGTGGACGGGGAGATCTCCGCCGGCGACCGGGGCTTTCTGCTGCGCACCTACACCAGCACCCATCTGGATATCCAGTTTCTGGACGTGTACGGCTATCTGGAGGGCGGCGAGCGCATTGAGATCTGTATGCAGGTCAGCCAGCTGAGCACCACCGGCAAGCTGTATTTCATCATCTCCTTTGTGGCCATCATGATCTCCATGGCGCTGGCGCTGTTCATCATCATGCTGTACATCCGGCGGTTCACGAAATCCGTCAAGCAGGTGTGCGACACCACCGACAAGATGGCCCGGCTGGATTTCTCCGAAAAGTGCCCGGAGACCTCCGTGATGGAGCTTTCACAGCTGTCCGACAGTATCAACACCCTGTCGGATTCCCTGGATATCGCGCTGACCGATCTAAAGCAGAAAAACGAAAAGCTGCAGGAGGATATCGAAAAGGAGCGCACCATCGACAACCTGCGCCAGACCTTTATCTCCGGTATCTCCCACGAGCTGAAAACCCCCATCGCCATCATCCAGGGCTACGCGGAGGGGGCGAAGATGTTCTATCAGTCTGGCAACGCCGCCATGGCGGATTCCTATTGCGACACCGTGATGGAAGAGGCCACCCGCATGAACACCATGATCCTGAAGCTGCTGGAGATCACCAAGTACGACTCCGGCGCCTACGAACCCGTGCGGGAGGATTTTGACGTGCGGACGCTGGTGCAGAACTGGTTCGACCGGAACGCCTCCATTCTGGAGGACAGGGGCGTGCGGGTGATCAACCGCATCCCGGAGGGGCTGGTCGGCAACGGCGACTCCGTCATCCTCGATTCCGTGGTCAACAACTATCTCTCCAACGCCCTGTCCCACGTGGAGGGCGAGATGCGCATCGAGGCCGACTGGGAAGAGGTGGACGGCAAACACCGGATCTACGTGTTCAATACGGGCAAGGAGATCCAGAAGAAGGATATCGACAACATATGGACCTCCTTCTACCGGGCGGATAAATCACTGTCCCGGTCGCAGGGGCGCTTTGGGCTGGGGCTGGCCATCGTGGCCTCCATCCAGAAGCTGCACAATGAAAAATACGGGGTGGAGAACGTGAAGGACGGCGTCCGGTTCTGGTTCGACGTCAAAAAAGGCGTCTCCCTCCCCGGGGAAAGTGAGGAACAAGCAACATGAGACTGGATAAATACCTGAAGGTGTCCCGCCTGGTCAAGCGCCGCACCGTGGCCAACGAGCTGTGCGACGCCAAGCACGTGACGGTGAACGGCAAGATCGCCCGCGCCTCCTACGAGATCAAGGAGGGCGATATCATCGAGATCCAGATGGGCGCCAACGTCACAAAGGCGCAGGTGGTGACGGTCAGCGAGTACGCCACCAAGGAAAACGCCTCCACCATGTATAAGATCCTGTAAAACGGACCATCTTTTTAATGATACATCACTGAACGGCGGTAACAACCATGTACGGAGAATCACGCAAAGGGAAAATCATCTTCGCCATCGTGCTGATCCTGGTCTGCGCCGTGATCAGCGCCGTCACCGGGGCGGCCTCTTCCCTGTTCATCTTCAACCTGCTGCCGCAAAAGGTGCAGAACGCCTCCACCGACAGCTCCCAGCAGGTGATCTACGTGACGGAGGAGCCCTCTTACCTGCCGGAGCCGGAGACGACCACGGAGCCACCCACCACGGAGCCCCCCGTGACCACCACGGAGCCGGTGACGGCAAAATCCAAAAGCGACATCTATTACGAGGCGGTCAACAGCGTCGTCAACATCCAATCCAATTACGAGGTCGTCATCCGGGGCCTGTTCGGCACGTCCTTCTCCCGGAAATACGTCTCCAGCGGATCCGGCTTTTTCATCAGCGACGACGGCTATCTGGTGACCAATTACCACGTGGTGAAAGAGAACCAGGACCTGCGGGTCACCACCTACGACGGAACGGAATATCAGGCGACCATGGTGGGCTACGATGAGAACAACGACGTGGCCGTGCTGAAAATCAACGCGGAGACCGTCCCTGTGACGCTGGGCAGATCCTCCGACATGA
>CAMJYF010000271.1 GCA_946409885.1 uncultured Clostridia bacterium
CTGCTTGGTAGAATTTTCAGGGTTGGATACATTATTCATTTGTCAAGGTTCTTGCCGCTCTCAGGCGGTTTTCGCTGCCGTTTTTCAAGCGGCGACGATTATAATATCACCGTCCATCCTGGATGTCAACAACAATTTTCACTTTTTTTCAACTTTTTTTTGGCCCCCATATATGGCGCTTTTGCGCCCGCGTTCGCGCAAATGTAGTGGAGGCTCCGCATCCGGTCCGTCAGCGCCCCCGATTTTCCCGTAAAGAAGCAAACAGGCGCGGAGCACCCGCGCCTGCAGCTAAACGCTCTTGTGCGCTTACTTATTGATCTCAAAGAAGGTGTCCGTATAGGCGAACAGCGCGGGCGAACCGCCCGTGTGCAGGAACAGCACGTTCTCACCCTTTTTAAAGACGCCCTTTTTGATCAGGTCGATCATGCCGGCCATGGTCTTGCCGGTATAGACGGGATCCATCAGGATGGCTTCCGTCCTGGCCACCAGGCGCACGGCGTCCACCATGCCCTGGGTGGGTCTGGAGTAGCCCTCGCCCACATACTCGTCGTATACCACGACCTCTTCCTTCTGCACCGGGTTCTCCAGCTGCAGCTTGGCAGACAGCCTGCCGCACAGGCCGTACACCAGGTCGGTCTGCGGCGCGCTCTTTCTGTTGATGCTGATGCCGGTGACCGGAATATGCGCGTTGTTTCCTTTTATACCGGTCAGGAAGCCCGCATGGGTACCGGCGCTGCCGCTGGTGAGGATGATATGGTCGATATTCACGCCCATGTCAAACAGCTGCCCCAGCGTCTCCTCTGCGCAGGCTACATATCCAAGCGCGCCGATCTCGTTGGAACCGCCGCCCGGAATGATATAGGGCTTGCGCCCCTGCGCCGCCAGCGCGTCGGCCACTTCCTGCATCTTGCCGGCCACGTCCGAGCCGCCCTCGACCACGTAGACCGCTTCCACGCCGAGCAGGTCGTACAGGAAGTTGTTGCCGCTCGCATAGCGGTTGTAGCTGTTCGGCACGCGCTGCTCCAGCACCAGCTGGCACTTTAAGCCTTCCTTTACCGCTGCGGCCAGAGTCAGGCGGCAGTGGTTGGACTGCACGGCGCCGCAGGTGATGACGGTGTCCGCGCCCTTGGCCAGCGCGTCGGCCATCAAAAACTCCAGCTTGCGGGTCTTGTTGCCGCCGGCCGCCAGGCCCAGCAGATCGTCACGCTTCATGTAGATGTTCGGGCCGCCCAGGCAGGCCGTAAGATTCTCCAGCTTTTCAATGGGCGTCCGGTACGCGGTGTAACGGCGACGGGGAAACTGTGCTAAATTCATGATGCTCCTCCTTTTTCTTTATCCTGACTGTGCTGCGCGTTGCCGGCAAATACACTTTTATAGTACTGCTGCGGGCCTGCGCCCGTCAACAAATCTTGTTTCGTTGTACCTTTCCTTTCATACATCCTGCGGCGTGCTGTTGACAAAACCCGGATCTCGGTTATGCTTTTTTCATACGGTTTCCCGGATTTCCGGAAGGCCGCCGTGAGGCGTTGGCCTGCGCCCTGTTGATCGACCAGGAGTAAATCATGAATTATGTCTGTTCCCGGTGCGGACGCACCGAACCCGTAAACACCGCCCTGCCCTGCTGCCCCTGCGGCGGCCTGTGGGACCTGGATTACGCCGCCCCGGCCTACGACGCCGCGGCCGTGGATCCCGGTGAGTGGAGCCTGTTCCGCTATCACCGCTTTTTGCCGGTATCGGAACCGGACTGGCGCGCCGTCACCATGGGAGAGGGCCTGACGCCCGTCATCCGGCTGGACGAAGACGTGCTGTTAAAGATGGACTACTGCATGCCCACGCTCTCCTTTAAGGACCGCGGGGCGGCCGTGCTGATGGCGCACTGCCGCGCGATCGGCGTAAAAAAGGTGGTGCAGGACAGCAGCGGAAACGCCGGCAACGCGGTGGCCGCCTACGCCGCGCGGGCTGGTATCGCCTGCGAGATCTTTGTGCCGGAGGGGACGTCCGCGCAGAAGATCAACATGATCCGGGGCACCGGCGCCGTCTGCACGGTGGTGCCGGGCAGCCGCGACCACTGTGCTGAGGTCTGCCGCGAAAAAGTCGCGCGGGAGGGCGTCTATTATGCCAATCACGTATACAACCCCTTCTTTTATGAAGGGACCAAGACATATTTATATGAAGTGTTTGAACAGCTGGGCCGCATTCCGGCCAACATTCTGGTGCCCGTGGGCAACGGCACGCTGTTTTTAGGCGTGCTGTACGCGCTGGAGCACCTGCAGGCGAGCGGCGTGATCGATCGCTTTCCGCAGGTGATCGCCGTGCAGAGCGAGCGCTGCGCGCCGCTTTACGCGGCCTGGCAGGACGGCCAGAACGCGCCGGCCTCCGTATCCCCCGCGCCCACCATGGCGGAGGGCATCGCCATCGGAAAGCCCGCGCGGGGCGAAAAGATACTGGCGCTTGCAAAGAAACACGGCGTTCGCTTTGTCTGCGCGCCGGAAGAAGCCATCCTGCCCGCACGGGAGTTTCTGGCAAAGCGCGGCATCTATTGCGAGCACACCACCGCGGCCAACTACTCCGCCTACCTGGAATACTGCAGGATCTACGGAAAGACCCCGGACTGCCTGATCCCCATGTGCGGGGCGGGTTTAAAGTCGGAGCATTGAATGCCGGCTTGGGGCTTTTTCTCTCCTGCCAGCTGCGCTTTCAATTATGCACAGATCTCTCCGGCGAAATGGCATAAGGACTTTTTTTGTCGTTTGTTTTAGCTTTCTGGCGGGTGATCCGAAGCGGTTCGTCCTGCCATTGCTCTGCTCTGCCAATGCCGCCGTATGTTTTGCCAGGGCCTATGTTTCAGCAAGGCGCGATGGCTTTTCTGTTTTCAACATAACCCTTTTGATCGTCATACACTTCTTCAAAACTATCTATCCCCGATTATGTTTTTTATCATGAAAACGGAGATCATGTAGCATACAAAAAACAAAATGAATGAAAACTCAGCGTCTATATCACTAGAAAGCGCAATGAGAAAAAGTATAACCGGAAATGATTGTACTATAAATAAGCCAAGTGGACGCAATGAATTCGACATCGAGCAAGAAATAAAAATAGTTATCCCGACAATGATAAAGTAGATTTCCATGTTTGCTGTTCTCTCTTTCCAGATTTCAGAACATTGCCAACTTTTCAGCAGAGGGTTTTCAACCTCATTCTGCTTTCTACGTCTGCAGTATATCCGGTAAGGTGTCCAAAAAATGACTCTCGGTCACAGACTTTTTCCGAATACATGGAGGCGTCCGAACATTTTCCCGGATCCTCCGCCTCCGCCCGCGCTGCTCGCTTCGCTCAGGATGACACTGCCGTGCACTGCTCCCAGGATGACGCGGCGGCCCTTCCCGCTTGCATCGCTCCGCGTCGGGTGCTAAGATAAGGTAGATTTTCGTACGGCAGGTTTTATCATGTACAGAAAAAAGCAGGCGTTTGCCCTGGTATTCGGGGCTGTGACCATGCTCCTGATCGGCATCAACCCCACCTGGAGCATCTTTTCCAACGCGCTGGTGGCGCAGCACGGGTGGACCTACTCCCAGGCCACGCTGCCCTATACCATCTCGGGCTTCGGCTATTCGGCCGGCGTGTTTTTGTTCGGCATTTTTTACCATAAGCGCGGGCCCAGGCTCACGGTGCTGATCGGCGGCGTGCTCACCGGCGCGGCGCTGGTATTAAGCTCTTACTTCTTCTCGCCGGTCCCGGTGGCCTTTCTGTACGGCGCGCTGTACGGACTGGGCGTAGGCGCGGCCTATACC
>CAMJYF010000272.1 GCA_946409885.1 uncultured Clostridia bacterium
GACGGCCTGTTCCGTTTCCGCCTGACGCGGCGGCGCGGCGGGCGGGACCCGCGGCCCCGGTTCCGCCGTCGGCGCGGGAACGCCGCCACCGGCGGGGGCGGCGACCGTTTCCGGCGGCACGTCGGCAGGAGTTTCCGGCGAAGAGACGACTCTCTCCGTCTCCATCATTTCCGCCCTTCGGCGCGCCCGGATCCGCGCCAGGATCTCCTCCGGCGTCTCTTCGCCGGAAATCAGCTTCTGTACGTCCTGATCGATGGTTTTTTCGTCATCCATAGTGTTTCTCACCCCGCTCACGCAGGAATCATGCTTACGACGGCGGCAAAAACAGCGGTTTGCCGCCGGCAGATTCATTTTAATATCCGATCCCCTTGTACTGCTGCAGGTACAGCTTGGGATCCACCTTGTTGCCGTTCACCCTGACCTCAAAATGGAGGTGGGGGCCGGTGGCGTAACCGGTCTGGCCCACCCGCGCGATGGGCTGGCCCTGTACGACCGTTTCGCCGGGGCGCACCTTGAAGGAATCCTCCAGCAGGTGGCCGTAGACGGTCTCCATGCCGTTGCCGTGGTCCAGAATGATATAATAACCGTAGCTGGAATGGGTGGAGGCCAGCTCCACCACCCCGTCCGCGGCGGCCAGCACGTTCATCCCCAGGCTGGTGCCCGGGGCGCTGCCCACCCCGATATCCAGTCCGTAATGGAACTTGCCCCAGCGGTAGGAGTAGTCCGAATTGATGTTATAAGCGCCGTCCACGGGCCACAGCAGCTGTCTGACGGTGGCGAACACCGGGGCGACCGGGGTGCTGTACACCTTTGTCCCCACCAGCCGCCGCATGGCCACGGGGGCCACAAGGGTAGAGCGGCTGACCTCTTTGGAGGAGACCGCCCTGCCGTCCGCGTAGGTGACCACCCTTGTGACCTGATCCGTGCCGTTCTCCCCCTCCAGAATGGTGCGGGCGGTGTTGACGCTGAGGGTGCGGGAGGGCATTTCGATCACATCGTACCCCACCGTCTCGCGGACCGTCTCCGTGCGGGAGGTCATCACCGTAAGGGAATCGGCGGCGGAAGCCAGCTTTTCCTCCCCCACCAGGCAGTCCGGACTGTCGGGATACAGCCCCGGCACATAGGAGACGGCTTCCGCGAAATAGCAGGAAGCGCCGGCGCCGGCCGCCGCTTCCGACCGGCGCAGCACGCCGTCGAAGGCCGCCTTCGCGTCCGCCTCACTGAGGGCCGCGCCCACGAAGGTTCCGTCCACGAACACCCCGCAGGCGTTCACCCAACGGCCTCCGGCGTTTTTCAGCAGGTTTTCCGTCAGCTTTTCCGGGGGGGTATATTCGCTGACGCTGACGTGGTCCAGCCGGAAGGTGATCTCCGGCAGGCCGCCGTTGAAGGAAGCGCCGCCGCAGCGGATACGCGCCTCCGCGGCGCTGCGGGCCGCCAGGTAATCGCTTTCCTCCGCGGCGCAGCCGATCAGCGTGCCGCCCGCCTCCACGCGGATAGCGGGACGCAGCGACATAAAGTGGGCGGCGGTGACGGCGCAGATGCCGACGGAGGCCAGCGCGATAAGCCACAGGGTAAGGGGGCTGCGCGGCACGGGGGCCCCCTCCGGCCGTCTGGCGGCGGAGGGAGCCCGTTCCGCTCCGCGCCGGGGCGTTGAGGCGGCACCGTCCCGGGAGGGCGCGGCGCGGACAGCGGCGGCCAGCCGCCGGAACAGAATCCGCAGCCGGCGGAAGCACAGGCGGAAGGGCATGACCAGCGCTGAAAACACCGCGCCGAAAAACCGCAGCACCACCTCGCCCAGCCGGGCGACAAATCCGGACATACCGCCACCTCCTTTGCGACGCCGCAGCGTTGCTGCGCATATATTTAGGATAGTATAACACACCCGGCCCGATAATGCAACCGTCAAAAATTTGAAAAAAGTTTGGATAAGGAATTGCTATTCTTTCCGATTCATGATAGAATAATATTATTAGTATGCAATATTACAGCGAACGGCGCTTTCCGCCCCGGGGCGGGCGGCGCGCGAAAAAAAGGGAGAGACTGACCATGCGTGAACGGAACGATCTCAGCGGCAGCTGGCTGATGTCCGCTGCCAATACGGAGCTTGACAGAAAATATGACGACAGCGTCGTGAATCTGCCGTTTATCCACAAGGCGGCGGATTTTACCGATATCGTGTTTGCCAACAGCTTTACCGCGGCCCAGCGGCTGCAGGGCGAAACGCTGTACCTGGAATTCCGCCAGGTGAGCGGCGAGGCGAAGATCTACTGCGGCGACGAGCTGCTGGGGGAGCACCGGGGCGCCA
This sequence comes from uncultured Clostridia bacterium, assembly GCA_946409885.1. Lineage (GTDB taxonomy): Bacteria > Bacillota > Clostridia > Oscillospirales > Acutalibacteraceae > RUG806. The sequence goes on from CAMJYF010000272.1 coordinate 2,306, forward strand.
GCTCTGCCTTCCGGGTGAAGCTGACGGACGCGGCGTCGGCCGGACAGCAGTTTGACGTCCGGGCGGCGGTAACGCCCTCCGCCCGTTCCGACGGCAACTTCATCTTCGGCAAGGTGTGCGTGATCTCCGTGGGACAATCCCACTTTGACCTGGATTACTGCGGCGGCCCCGGCCTGCATTTATCCACCCAAACCTCGCCGGAAGGGACGCGGCTGCATATCAAGGCGCGCGTCGTCAACCCCAACAATTACGACGTGGTCAGCTACGCGGTGGAAGACGAGGCGGGGCAGCTGGTGGCCTCCCGCACGGAAAAGCCCACCGGGGCCGATACCGTCATAGAGATCCCCTCGCCCGCGCTGTGGGGCGGCCAGAAGGACGCGCACCTTTACACCCTGAAGGCGGCGCTGGTGCGCGACACGGCGGTGCTGGACAACGTGGAGATCCCCTTTGGCATCCGCACGATGGAAATCGGGGAGGACGGCTTCTTCCGGCTGAACGGGCTGAAGCTGCCGCTGAACGGCGTGGCGCTTGCGGACTGCGCCCATCTGAAGACGGACAAGCTGCTGCTGGAGATGATCGACGCCAACGCGGTTTCCGCCGACGCGCTGCCGGCCAAGGCAGATCTGCTGCTGGAATGCGACCGCACCGGTACCGTGTTCCGCTTTGACCTGCCCTACACCGGCGCGGACAGCGATTTTGAGGATCTGCGGGATTTCCTCGTACAGAACCGCAACCACCCGTCCCTGGCCTTTGTGTGCTGCGACGGGCGGGCGGATGAGGAATATCTCTCCAAATTCCTGGCCGTGTGCAAGGCCTGCGCCCCGGGCGTCTTTACCGTCATGAAGCGCAAGCTCTCCGACACGGCTCCCCTGCCCGAGAACCTTCCCAACGTGGTTGGCCTTACGGTGGGCGGCGGCGACACGGAGGACCTGACGGCGCTCCGCAGCCGGTTTGAGGAGCTGAAAGCGGCCCATCCCTCCGTCAGCTTTGCGCTGCTGGCCGAAGCGCCCGAACGGGAGGCGGCAGAGGAGGGTAAAACGCCCCTTTCCGAAAGCGGCCTGTGCGAGTGGCACGAGGCGCTGTGGAACACCTTCTGCAACGACACCGGCCTGATCGGCTGCTTTGCCGGTCTATTGACGGACACCAAAGAAGAGACGGGCGGCCGCGGCCTTGTGACCTACGACCGCAAGTATATCAAGGACGCCTTCTGGTTCTATAAGGCCCAGTTCTCCGCCACGGCGTTTGTCAAGCTGTGCGCGGCGGAGCTGGCCACGGTACACACGAAAAAGCCGGATATCCGCTGCTATACCAACACCCCGCCCGCCACCCTGACCGTGGACGGCAACGAAAAGAACAAATATGAGGCGGAGACCCTCAGCGAGGGCGTATATATCTTCCGCAAGGTGGCGTTGAAAAACAAGGTCAGCACCGTGACCGTGACGGCGGGCGACAGAACGGATACCGTGAAGATCAGCTACGAGAA
>CAMJYF010000273.1 GCA_946409885.1 uncultured Clostridia bacterium
TGGTTACGATCACGGGCGGTCAGTGCCCGCCCCTACAGGGTTACCTCGACAAACCGCCAATTTGTCTTCCTCCCTCAACCTCCCGCAAACAAAAAAGCCCCTGCCGTTTGGCAGGGTTTTTTTGTGAGTGATACAATCTTTCGATCACGCTCTGGATTTTGCGAAACAGTCACTGCAAAGGACGGGTCTGTCGTCGCGGGGCTTAAAGGGCACTCTGGCCACGCCGCCGCACTGGCTGCAGGTGGTCTCGAAATACTCTCTTTCGCCTCTGGCGGCGTTCTTGCGGGCGGTACGGCAATCCTTGCATCTCTGGGGCTCGTTGACGAAACCCTTTTCCGCGTAGAACTCCTGCTCACCGGCTGTGAATACGAACTCGTTGCCGCAATCCTTACAAATGAGTGTTTTGTCTTCGTACATGGTACTACCTCGCTAAAAATGTTTTACAACCGGATTGCCCCCTTCGGGCAATTCACAGAAGTATTGTATTTCATAACAGCTTTGCTGTAATGATCAGTAGTCGTTCAGCGCTTTGGCCAGCTTGCTTCTGGCGCGCTGCAGGGCGTTATCCACCGCTTTTTCCGTAATGCCCAGCGCCGCGGCGGCCGTGCGGTAGTCCGCGCCGTTCAGGTGCTGCTTCAGCACCGCCTGCTCCAACGGGGAAAGCCTTGTGCCGATAAACCGGTTGATGAACACCGCCCGCTCGTCCGAAAGGACGATCTGCTCCGGCGAAAGGTCCTCCGCCAACTCCGCGTCCTCCAGGGGAACGGAGGAATTGAGAGGGGCATGCTTTCTGCCCGCGTCCGCTTTTACGGCGGTGCGGATGGCGTTGACGGCGCACACCGCGCAGTAGGTCTTGAAGGAGGCGTTTTTGCCCGGGGAAAAGCTGTAGACGGCGGAGAGCAATCCGATCAACCCCTCCTGCGCGATATCGTCCGCCTCCATTGAAGCGGCGAAATACCGCGCCGACACGGCGGATACCAACGGCCGGTACCGGTCGATCAGCGCCGCGACGGCCTTCTGATCCCCCGCCTGCGCAAGGGCGGCCAGCGCTTCGTCTGATAGGGAAGCGTATTGTTGCTTAGGTGACGGTGCGGCCATAGATTACCCTCTTAATTCTTTAACAAGCATATCATACGAGAAAAAAAAGGATTTGTCAATAGTTATTTTTGCATATGCGGAAAAAACAGCCCAAAAAACCATAAAAAAAGCGACGCAACCGCGCCGCATTGTGGTAAATTTGTTATTATTTTATAAATACCGTGGCAAAGAACCGCAGGATGACCTCCGTCCATCTGTGTATCTCCGCGAACAGGAAATCCAGCACGCCCATGTTGAAATACAGGCCCCTGGTCACGGGGGCTTCTCCCGTCTTGTCCGCGGCGTCCAGCAAAAACGCCTGGGTGTAGAGGATGCCGCCCTCGCCGAACACCTCCGCCCGCACGTAGTCGCCCAGCTGCTCTTCGTAATCCCGCAGGCAGAAGGGGGAGCCGTCCGCCTTTTGGGTGGCCAGCAGCTTTCCGTCGGAGATCCAGCGGATCAGCAGCGCGTCGGAGGTATCCAGCGTGATGGTATCCGTCGCCTCGTCCACCGTTACCGCGTTCACCGCCGGGAAGGTATCGCAGGTGGTGTAGCCCTCGCCGTCCAGCACGGAATAGGTCACGCCGATGGATTCATCCGCGCTTTCTTCACCGCTTTCGATCGCGGCTACCTTTTCCGCCATGGCCTGTACGGTTCCGTCCACCTTCTGGTACAGGTCGGTTTCGCCGTAGTATTCCTTCAGGGCGGCGGCAATGTCCGCCAGCTCGTCCGGGTTGCCCAGGCAGTGGCTGGCGGCGAAGAACTCGCCGTTTTCCAGTGCCTTCCGGGCGGCGGCGGAGGTCTGCTCCTCCATCAGCAGCAGGGAAAAGCCCGTGTCGATCACGCTCAGCTGGTGGGCGTCGGAGGAGGCGATGGCGAACACGTTTTCACCGTTGGCGGAAAAGCGCTGCAGCAGGATATCCCACAGCTTGCGCTCAAAGCGGGTGCGGTTGTCGCCCTTGGAGTTGATGTCGATGCCGATGCAGGACTTGTGCTCCGCGATCAGCCCGGCGTATTTGTTGATATAATAGGAATAGGCGAAGTTGTTCTGGTCGTAGGCGTTTTCCGTACGCAGCTCATAGCGGGCCTTGGTGTACTCGCCCGGGTGGTTGATGACGCACACGCCCCCGGCCTTTTCCACGCCCCTCACCGCGTCCTCGTAGGTGGTGATGGAGTTGTCGCAGTAATCCGCGAACCAGCTGTTCACGTGGGCGTTGACGGAAACGGCGTTGTTCTCAATCCCGTAGGGCAGCCGCAGAATGGTTTTTCCTTCCGCCAGCGTCAGGTAGTCGTCGCCGTTGTCCGCCGTGGCGTAGGTGTAGGTCGCGCCGTTGTCAAACGCGCCCTCGTAGCCCAGGTATTCCAGCTGGCCCTCCTGGCCGTTGCGGCCCAGCGCCGTCAGCACGTCGTGGATCAGCTTGTTGGGGCAGGGCTCCGCCCACGTATAGTTGACGGTGCCGTGGTCGGTGGTGGCCACGATGTCAAAGCCCGTCTCCGCGTGGCGCTGCACGGACTGCTTCAGCGTGGGGTCGCCGTCGGAGGCGGTGGTGTGGGTGTGCAGCGCCGTCTTATAGGCGCGCGCGGCCTCCCAGTTGACAGCCGCGTAGGGATTGGTGATGGCATGGTCCCCCGGCCGCGCCATGGCGAACAGCGCGAAGGGAACGCAAAGGGTGACCGCCAGTAGCACGGCGAGGATCGCTTTTGTCTGCTTCATTTTTTCTTCTCCCTTGTTGTGATAGTTCTATTGTAGCATGTAAAACACGGAAAATCAACCGCCAATCTGCCGTTCTTCCGGCTTTTTTCCGTTGCCCGGCTGCTCCTTCCGCGTCAGCAGCGCCGCCGCGCACAAAACGCTCTCCGCGCCCAAGATCAGCAGCGTTTTGGCGGCCTCGTTGAAGGTGGCGCCGGTGGTGCAGATGTCGTCCGCCAGCAGTACCGTCTTCCCCTGAAAAACCGGGATAGTTTCCTTCACAGGCTCGTAAACGCCCAGCAGGTTACCGGAGCGGGACAGCCGGGAGGGCAGCCCGTGCTGGGGCGGCGCCTCCTGCACCTTTTCCAGCAGCGGCACAAAGGGGAGGCCGGTGAGCTTTGCCACCTCTTTAGCCAGCTCCTCCGCCTGATTGTAGCCCCTTTCCCGCCGCGCTTTGCGGCCCATGGGGATGCAGGTGATCAGGTCGGCCCGTTCCGTCAGCTCCCGCTCGTCCAGCGCCTGCTTCACAAAAAAGCCCAGCGGCCTGATCAGGTCCAGCTGCTGGCGGAACTTCATGGCGTACACCGAGGCTTTGGCCGGGGTGTCGCTTAAAAAGGGCGCCGCCACCGCCTCATAGTGCCGCTTTTTTCCGCACACGCACTGCCCCTTGGGCAAAAAGCAGACCCGGCACCGTCCGCGCGGCGGGGCCGGGTGGTTGACGTAGGTTTCGCAGCGGGGGCAGATCAGGCGGTCCCGGGGCATCGGCTCCCGGCAGACCACGCAGCGGGGTGGGAACAGCGTTCCCAGCAGCCGTTCGGTCAGCTTCATGGCAGCTCCCGCAGCGCGCGGTACAGGGCCGCCACCGGCAGGCCCATCACGTTGTAAAAGTCGCCGTCGATCTTCTTTACCAGCAGGCTGCCCTTGCCCTGAATGCCGTAGGCACCCGCCTTGTCCATCGGCTCCCCGGTGGCGACATAGTCCCGGATCTCCCCGTCGGACAGGGGGTAG
>CAMJYF010000274.1 GCA_946409885.1 uncultured Clostridia bacterium
GCAACGAGCGGCACTGAGGTGCCGCGCTACCGGGTTGCCTCGACAATCCCCAATTTCCCCCCAAAAAAAACCAAGGAGGCCCCATGAACCACAACGATATTTTCACCACCCTTTACACCACCTACCCCGCCCTGCGGGGCTGCGAAAAGGACGTTACGGCGGCGTATGACCTGCTGCTGGCCGCGGCGAAACAGCGCGCCCTGCTTATGGTCTGCGGCAACGGCGGCTCCGCGGCGGATTGCGAACACATCACCGGCGAGCTGATGAAGGGCTTCAACCTGCAACGTCCCCTCTCCCCCGCCGAACAGGCCCGTTTTGACGGAATAGAGGGCGGCGCGGCCATCGCGGCCAAGCTGCAGGGCGCCATCCGCTGCCTTTCGCTGGTCAGCCAGGTGGGGGTGCTCTCCGCCTTCGCCAACGATATCGATCCCTCGCTGGTCTACGCCCAGCAGGTGTGGGGCTACGCCTCCCGCCCGGAGGACGTCCTCATCGCCCTCAGCACCTCCGGCAACTCCGCTAACGTGGTCAACGCCGCCAAAACCGCCAAAGCCTGCGGCGTCAGAACCCTTGCCGTCACCGGCGAAGCCGACAGCGCCCTTTCCGCCCTGTGCGACGTGACGGTAAAGCTGCCCGCCCATACCACCTTTGCAGTGCAGGAATATACCCTGCCCCTCTACCACGCCCTGTGCGCCGCGCTGGAAGCGGCGCTGTTCGGGTAAAATCTCTGCATGAGGCTGTCGGCCGCCCCGGAGAAGAGCTTTTACGGGCGGTTCACCGCATAAAAAACAGGAGGGACGCAGAATGAAAAAAAGCATATTATTGACGATCTTTGCCGTTGTTCTCTGTCTGTTCGCGCTGGCGGTCTGCGCCAACGCCATCGTGCTGGGCGACGTGGACGGTGACGGAAAACGGGAATCCGGCGACGCGCGGTTGGCGCTGCGCGCCTCGGTATCACTGGAACACTATGAACCCGGTTCGCCGGAATTCGCCGCGGCGGACGCGGACGGCAACGGCGTGATCGAAGCCGCCGACGCGCGGACGATCCTGCGCGCCTCCGTCCGGCTGGAACCGCTGCCGGAGGACCCCGCCGAGGTGAACGCTGGCAAGACCTTCGCCGACCCTTCCGGAGACTGGCAAAAATATGACGCCCTGATCGGGCAGATCCGCGCGGAAACCGACGCAGCGGAACGCGCGAAGCTGATGCATAAGGCCGAGGATATGCTGATGGGCACCGGCTGCGTGATACCGCTTTACTACTATAACGACGTCTGGATGCAGAAGGATACCGTGCAGGGCGTCTACGCCAATCCCTTCGGCACCAAGTTCTTTATGTACGCCTCCAAAACGGACGGCGACAGGACCCTGCGGGTCAACCTGGCCTCCGAGCCGGATTATCTGGATCCCGCGCTCAACTCCTCCGTGGACGGCGCCAGTCTCGCCGCCAACGCCTTCGCGGGACTGTATACCTATAACGCGGAGGGAAAAACCGCGCCTGCCTGCGCGGAGGGTTACACCGTCTCTGAAGACGGCCGTACCTACACCGTCAGACTGAAAAAGGGCCTGAAATGGTCCGACGGTTCCAATCTGACCGCCTCCGACTTTGCCTACGCCTGGAAACGGGCCGCCGATCCCACCACCGCCGCGGACTACGAATACATGTTCGCCGGTTTTGCCGGTTACGATGAGGGCGATATCCGGGTCACCGCCGTGGACGATACCACGCTGCGCTTCACCTTGACGGCCCCCTGCGCCTATATGGAGGACCTGATGGCCTTCCCCACCTTCTATCCTGTCAAGAAAGCCGCGGTGGAAGCCGCCTCCAACTGGCGGAAGGACCCCGGCGCATGGTGCCGGGAAGCCGGCTTCGTCTCCAACGGCGCCTTCCTCTGCACCGGCTGGAATCACGACGTCTCCATGACCTACGTCAAAAACCCCTATTTCTATGATGCAGACAAGGTAAAAATCGATAAGATAGAGTATATGCTCTCCTATGACGACGCCGCTGTTTATGAAGCCTATCAGGCGGGAATGCTGGATTTCGCGGACAGCGTCCCCATTGACGCGCTTGCGGAGCTGTTGGAAACAAACAACGACGAGCTCCATATTGTGGACGAGCTGGGCACCTACTACATCGCCTTCAACGCCGACAGCGGGTTATTCGACGGTAAAACGCCCGCGCAGGCGGCCTGCATGCGGAAGGCGGTCTCTCTGCTGATCGACCGTGACTACATCTGCCGGAACATCGGCCAGACCGGTCAAGTCCCCGCCGGAAGCTTTATTCCCCTCGCCATGGCGGACGGCAATGGCAGCTATTTCCACAACCGTCTCTCCGACGGCTATTACGATCCTTACGCCATCAACGAGCGTCCGGAGCAGACGGTCGCCAGAGCCCGTCAGCTGCTTGCCGCCGCGGGATACCGGTTCGGGACAGACGGCAAGCTTTCCCCCTCCACCCCGCTGAGCATCGATTATCTCACCAACGAAAGCAGCGGTCATCTTGCCATCGCGGAATCGATCCGAGAGGACCTTGCCGTGCTGGGCATCAATATGACCGTCCGGTGGGAGGAGTGGAACGACTTCCTTGCCGACCGCAGGGAAGGCAATTTCACACTGGCCCGCGAAGGATGGATCGCCGATTTCAACGATCCCATCAATATGCTGGAATTATTCGTCACCGATTCCGGCAACAATGACTGCCAGTTCGGCCGGTAAGCCTGGCCCCGGCAGCAGCAATACAGCAATATAAAAAATCAGATACAGGAGTGAATCGTTATGGCATTATTTCAGGCAAAATTAGTCAACATACTGATCGCGCTGGTGAACGCGCTGCTGTTGCTTTTCCACGTCTCGGACGTAAAGAAAGCGCCGGAAACCCTCGATCTGAGCAACTACGAGCTGACGTTTTCCGACGAATTTGACGGCGACGCGCCGGACGCCGCCAAATGGCGCGCCCACAACGGCTTCGGCGTGCGAAAGGGCGGCTACTGGAGCGGCGGTCAGGCCACCGTGGAGGACGGCAATCTGGTCATCCGCACCCAATACCGGGCGGACGGCGAGTTCGGCCCCGGCTGGTACACCTGCGGGCTGAGCACCCAGGATAAATTCGAGCAGACCTACGGCTACTTTGAGTGCCGCTGCATTTTGCCCAAGGGTGAGGGGCTGTGGTCCGCCTTCTGGATGACCAACCCCAACGCGGGGAAGGAATCCGCCGACGCGAAACAGGGCGCGGAGCTGGATATCATGGAATCCCCCTTCTGGCATTTAGGCGGCAGCAAAAGCTGGAAGATCACCCAGAACATCCACTACAGCGGCTACGAGCTGAAAACAAAGTATCGCAACGTGGATATCTGCCAGCTGGACAACGACCCCTATGAGAACTACAACACCTACGGCCTGCTGTGGACGCCGGACGAATACGTCTTCTACGTCAACGGCAAAGAGATCGCCCGCACCGCCTACGGCGGCGTTTCCAACCAGCCGGAATACCTCATCCTCTCCTGCGAGGTGGACGGCGGCAGCGCCACCCCCACCTTCGGCTGGTCCGGCAACATCGAAAACAACGACAGGGATACCTTCTGCGCGGAATTCCGGGTGGACTACGTCCGCGCCTACCGCCTTGCGGAATGATTCTGCCCCGCCCCATCAAACCGAACGCGCCCGGCCATTCCGCCGGGCGCGTTTTTTGGGAGAGAGGCAAATTGGCGGTTTGTCGAGATGTTTGGTTTAACGCGCGAACCTTACCCATGGC
>CAMJYF010000275.1 GCA_946409885.1 uncultured Clostridia bacterium
GGCGAGCTGATGGTCCGCCAGTTCCTCAAGGGCCAGCAGTTCACCCGCGAGAATTTCAACTACACGGCGGACAGCTTCTGGCTGCCGGATACCTTCGGCTACAACGCCAATATCCCGCAGATCATGCGCGGCAGCGAGGTAAAGTATTTCTATACCACCAAGATCAGCTGGAACGAGCAGAACAAGTTCCCGTTTGAAAGCTTCGTCTGGCAGGGGCTGGACGGCAGCGAGGTGCTGACCCACTTCAACCGCACCCACTGCTGGCCGGATGTGGACGATACCAACGCCTGCGTACGGGAGCTGACCCTGAAAGATTCCACCGATCTCCGCCTGATGGCCTACGGCTACGGCGACGGCGGCGGCGGACCCACCTGCGGCATGATCGAGACCTCGCTGCGTTCCTCGCAGATGGAGGGCCTGCCGGAGATCGAAAGCATGACCATCAGCCAGTTCATGCATGAGCTGGAGGCGCAGAAGGAGGAGCTTCCCGTCTATCACGACGAGCTCTATCTGGAGCTGCACCGGGGCACGCTGACCCAGATGCACGACGTGAAACGCAAAAACCGCAAGGCGGAATACGCCCTGCGCAACATGGAATACTTCAACGTGCTGGCCGCGAAGCCCCGCCACGCGGACAGCGACAAGTGGCTGAAAACGCTGCTGAAAAACCAGTTCCATGATATCCTGCCCGGCACCTGCATCACGCCGGTATATGACGTGTACAATCAGGAGATGGACGGGGTGCTGGCGGCCTACGCGAAGGCCTCGGCCGAATACGCCGCCATGCTCACCGACGGCAGCGATTCTGTCACCCTGTTCAATACCCTTTCCTTTGAGAGAAAAGACGCCGCCGTGATCGAGGCGAAGGGTTACGCGAAGGACTATCCCTCCCAGCGCTACACAGACGTCTGCGGCAGGGAAGTGCTGGCCGTCGGCGGCGTTACGCTGCCCGCGTTCGGTTGTCAAGCCATCGAACTGGCCGACGCGCCTGTGGCCGCCGCCTCACCCTTCACCTATGACGGCGAAACGCTGACCACCCCCTTCGCCAAGATCGTTTTTGATGGCGACGGCTATATCGCCTCCCTGATCGATCTGGCCAGCGGCCGCGAGCTGCGCAAGGCCGGCGGCGCGCCGCTGAACGCCCTGCTCTTCGGTGAGGATATCCCGCTGAGCTATGACAACTGGGATGTGGAGCGTGACGCCGTGGAGAAGTGCCAACCCATCCACGGCTTCAAGGGCAGGACCCTGATCACTGACGGCGCGGTGGAGATCCGTCTGCGCAGCGAGTATGACGTCGGCGAGGGCACCACCCTGGTGCAGGATATGGTCTGCTATGCGGACAGCCCCCGCATCGACTTCCATACGCTGGTGGACTGGAAGAGCCATCACCGCCTGCTGAAGGCCGGTTTCGACCTGGATATCGAAACCTCCCGTGCCAGATGCGAGATCCAGTACGGCTCCATCGAGCGCCCCACCACCGAGAACAACAGCCTGGAGATCGCCAAGTTCGAGGTCACCAACCGCAACTTTACGGACGTGAGCGAGACCCGTTTCGGCGCGGCCGTGCTGAACGACTGCAAATACGGTATCTCCCTGGCGGGCTGCAACCTGCGGCTCTCCCTGCACCGCGGCGGCGACCATCCGGTGGTCACCGGCGACGACGGCGTCCATGAGATGACCTATTCGCTGCTGCCCCATGCCGGCGGCTTCTCTGCGGAAAGTGTGGTGCGCCCCGCCTATGAGTTGAATATCCCCGTGGTGGCCGTCAGGGGCAAAGCGGAAACCGCTCCCTTCGCCTGCGTCAGCGCCCCCAACGTGATCGTGGAATCCGTCAAACCCGCCGAGGACGGTACCGACGCTTTCGTGCTGCGTTTGTACGAGTGCGAGGGTGCGAAGACGAACGCCGACGTACAGGTGAACGTTCCTGTCTCCGGCGCCGTGCTGACCAACCTGCTGGAAGATGAAAAGGAAGTACTGTCTCCTGTCGATGGCAGACTTTCCCTCAGCTTCCGTCCGTTTGAGATCAAAACCGTAAAATATACCAGATAATCTGCCGGACGACTGTCGTTCCGGCGGCGAAGGGAATTATATCGTCATGCTGAAACAGATGTTGATCAGATCCGCCATGCGGATCATGGTGTTCAAAGGCAACCGCAGTCTGCGCCATCTGGAGCAGTCCTCCCACGCGCCCATGCGGGAGAATGAGGCGCTGCTGAAAAAGATCATCCGCAGCAACCGCCGTACCGAGTACGGCCGGGCGCATCACTTTTCGGAGATCCGCTCCATCGAGGATTTCCGCAAGAACGTGCCCGTTTCCGCCTATGAGGATTTCGCTCCCTTCATCGAGCGCATGAAAAACGGGGAGAAGAACCTGCTCACCTCCTCCAAGGTGCTGGGGTATTCCCGTACCTCCGGTTCCTCCGGCGTGCCCAAGTACATCCCGGCCACCACCGCTTCGTTGAAGGCCTACGTCCGGTACACCTGGACCCGGGCGCTGGCGCTGGGCGCGCAGGCGCTGAAAAAGGAGGGCAAACCCTTTCATCCGGGGCGGGGCGTCTATCTGTCCCCGGCCACCAACGAAACGTTGCCCAACGGCCTGCCCTGCAGCAACATCGCCGAGATCGGCGCGCGGGAATACGGCCTGTTCTATCCCTTTATCCTCACCGTGCCCACCAAAAGGCTGTTCGATATGCACGACGGGGATTACATCTACAATATCTACCGGTTTGCGCTGATGGATGAGGACGTGACCTTTATCTTCTCCGTTTTCTTCAGCATCAACGTCAGCCAGCTGGCCTATCTGCAAAAAAACTGGCGCGTCATTGTGGACGACATCGAAAAGGGGACCATCAGCGAAAGCATTCCCCTGAAGCCGGAGGTCCGCCGCGAGCTTTCCGCGCTCATCAGGCCCATGCCGGAGCGGGCCAATTATCTGCGCCGCCAGTTTGAACAGGGCTTTGACGATACCCTGTTCCGCCGCATCTGGCCGCATCTGACCGTGATCTGCGGCATCGGCAACGCGTCCTTCCAGCCCGCTTCCGACTACGTCCGCCGGTTCTCCCTGGGCGTTCCCTTCGATTTCTCCATCTACGGCGCGTCGGAGGGTCTAGTCGCCGCCTGCTGGCAGCTGGAGAACACAGATATGCAGCTGCTGACCGACAGCTGCTTCTATGAGTTCCTTCCGGCGGACGTCGACCCCGGCGCCCCGGCCCGGCTGCTGACCCTTGACCAGCTGGAGGCGGGGCAGAAGTACGAGGTCCTCATTACCACCCAGGCGGGGCTGTACCGCTATCACCTGAAGGACGTGATCGAGGTAAAGGGCTTCCGCAACCGCGTCCCGCTGATCTCCTTCGTGTACCGCAAGGGGCAGCTGTTCAATATCGCCGGTGAAAAATTCAGCGAGGAGGACGCCCGAAAAACCATAGAGATGCTGGAAAAGGCCCACGGCGTCACCGTGGACCACTGGCTGTTCTATCAGGACGACAGCGTGATGCCCAGCCGCTATTCGCTGGTGGTGGAATCCGACGCCGAGCTGGATTGGGACGCCTGTATCGACGAGCTGGAGGGGTATATGGGCGTGTGCAACAAGCGCTACCCCAGCCAGCGGGAAAAGGCGTTTATCAGCCGCCTGATCGTCCAGCGCCAGCAGCCCGGCACCCACGACGCCTGGGGCGCCCGCTGTGTGGAACAGGGCGCTTCCGCCGCCCAGATCAAGCCCGTCCATTCATT
>CAMJYF010000276.1 GCA_946409885.1 uncultured Clostridia bacterium
GATATCGCTGCGGATCCAGTAATAGTCGGTGACGCGCCGCAGCAGGTCGCCGCTGTCCGTGGCCACCCGGGCGTCGTTCTCATAGCCGTAGCCGTTGGTATCGGCCACGATTTTGCCGTAGCAGGCCTCATAGGAGTTGTCGATCCCGTATCCCTCGGCAATGGAATCCCCCAGCAGCAGATAGTTGAGCCGTTCCGACGGTTCCTCCGCCGCAAGGGCGGGCAGGCAGCAGCCCAGCGCCATTGCCAGCGACAGCAGCACCGCAATGATTTTTTTCATAACAACACGTCCTTTCCCGATAGGATAATGAAATTGCTTTTTTCATTATACCTTCTTTCCCTGTGATTTGCAAGACTCTTTTGGCGGAAAACAGTTGACGGCGGGCGCTTCCCATATTATAATCAGATTATCATCCGAGGGAAATCATCCCCGAAAGGAAAAGAGGGAGCGGCAATGTCAGAATATGGATTTTCGGTGTTGATGTTCTGCTTCGCTGGGGCGCTGCTGCTCTACGCGGGGCTGCTGGTCCTGGAGAAAAAGCGGCCGGACCTGCTGATCCCCCGGTTTTACGCCAGCGCCGGAAAAGTGGGTAACGCGAGGCGGTACGCCCGGCGGATCGCGAAGATCGTGGCCCTGTGCGCCCTGTCGCCCCTGCTGACCGGCCTTGTGGGGCTGACCGGCAAATATCTGATCGCCGGGATCGTCTTCGTAGTCACAATGGCCGCCGCCATCTGGCTGGGCGTGCGGATCACGAAGGAAACGCCGGACGACTGAACATGCCGCCCCGCCGCGGGAATGACAGAAGACGGCGGAAAACGGGGATTTTGCGAGCCGTTGGCTCGAGTCGCAAGTCGTAAGTCGTGAGTCGTAAGAAGCCCTTCGGGCGTTCCTGTATTACGTTGAAAATCAAGGGGTTTCCATTCTGATAGAGCAACTATTTCTTACGACTTACGACTCACGACTTACGACTGTTTAGCGAGCCGACAGCTCGCTAAACTACAATTTGCATAAACAGAAAGGACACTACCATGAACATTCTCGTTCTCAACGGTTCCCCCTCGGGGAAATACAGCGTTACGCTGCAGACCGTGTTATATCTGGAAAAATGCTTCCCCTCCTGCACCTTTGAGGTGCTGCACGTGGGGCAGCGCATCCGCAGTATGGAAAAGGACTTCGCCCCCTGCGCCGAGGCGCTGGAAAAGGCGGACCTGATCCTGTTCTGCTATCCGGTCTACACCTTTCTGGTCCCGGCGCAGCTGCACCGCTTTATTGAGCTGATGAAGGAACACCGCCCGGACGTGGCCGGCAAATTCGCCACCCAGCTTTCCACCTCAAAGCATTTCTACGACACCACCGCCCACCGGTTTATTCAGGACAACTGCTTCGACCTGGGCCTGCGGTACATCCGCGGGCTTTCGGCGGATATGGAGGACCTGACCACCGAGAAGGGCCAAAAGGAGGCCGTGGCCTTTTTCCGCTTCGTCCGCTGGAGCATGTCAAACGGACTGGAAGAACCATGGCCGGACGTAGCCGCCTTTATCCCCATGACCGCCCACGTGCCGGAAGAAGCGACGGAACCCAAGCCCGGGGAGATCGCGCTGGTGACGGACCTTTCCGGCGACCGCCCGGAACACCTGCAAGCCATGATCGACCGCTTTGTGAAGCGCTGTCCCCGGCCGGTGAAGGTGATCGACCTGGCGGAATTCCCCTTCGCGGGCGGGTGCCTGGGGTGCTTCCGCTGCGCCGCCAGCGGAAAATGCGTCTATAAGGACGGCTTCGATTCCTTTTTACGGGAGAAGATCCAGTCCGCCCAGGCCATCGTCTACGCCTTCACCATCAAGGATCACTCCATGGGCTACCGCTTCAAGCTCTACGACGACCGCCAGTTCTGCAACGGCCACCGCACCGTCACCCACGGCTCGCCGGTGGGCTATCTGGTGGACGGCGACCTGGCCGCCGAGCCGAACCTGCGGCTGCTGCTGGAGGCCCGCGCGCAGGTGGGAGGCAACTTTTTGGCGGGGATCGCCACGGACGAGGCGGATCCTGACGCCGCCATCGACCAGATGGCCCTGACACTGGAATACGCCATAGACAACGCCTACCAGCCACCGGCGGATTTCCTCGGCGTGGGCGGCATGAAGATCTTCCGGGACCTGATCTGCCAGATGCGGGGCATGATGAAGGCGGACCACCGCTATTATAAAGCCAACGGCCTGTACCGCGATTACCCCCAGAAGCACCCGCTGAAAACCGCCGCCATGTACCTGATCGGCGGCATGATGACCAACGAAACGATCCGCAAAAAGGCGGGCAGCAAAATCAACGAGGGCATGGTGATGCCCTATCAGGCGGCGCTGAAAAAGGCCGCGCCGCTGGAGGACGCGGCGCGAAAGGAACCTGCGCGCAGCCATAAATGAACAAATTGTGAAGATAATTTGTAATAATTATGAATCTTTCGGTGACAGAACCGGTTGATTTTGGCGTCTTCTTCACGGCATTGTAAAAGAATGTTAAAATATCATTCATATCTCTTGATTTTTTGTTTCATTTAACTATAATAAAGATGAAATCAAAGGAAAGGAGCGACAAAAATGGAAGACATTCTCGCCAAGCTCAAGGACCTCATCGCCAAGATCATCAAGCTGTTCAAAGACCTGATCGCGAAGTTCACCGGCAAAGCGGAAGAGCCCGATGAGACCACCGGCGCGTAATGATAACAGTTGCCCGTAACCAGAGGCAAAAGATGACTGCGGTCCATAAAGACCGCAGCCTCTTTTTTTGTGTTGACTATCCGCCGGGAATGTGTTAGAATGATCCCGTATTTCAATTTTACCGGGAAACAACCGGAAAGGACGGTATCTATGTCAGGTCATAACAAATGGAGCACCATCAAGAGAAAAAAAGAAAAGACCGATAACGCGCGGGCGAAGGTCTTTACCAAGATCGGCCGCGAGATCGCGGTGGCGGTAAAAGAGGGCGGCCCCGACCCGGCCGGCAACAGCAAGCTGAAGGACGTGATCGCCAAGGCCAAGGCCGCCAACGTGCCCAACGACAACATTGAGCGCATCATCAAAAAGGCCGCGGGCGATTCCAGCGCGGACAACTACGAAGAGATCATCTACGAGGGCTACGGCCCCGCGGGCGTGGCCGTGGTAGTGGAGGCGCTGACCGACAACCGCAACCGCACCGCCGGCGACGTGCGCCATTATTTTGATAAATACGGCGGCAACATGGGCCAGCAGGGCTCCGTGATGTTTATGTTCTCCCGTCAGGGCGTGGTGCGCGTGGCGGATGAGGACGAGGAGCTGGACGAGGACCAGGTGATGGAGGACGCGCTGGAGGCCGGCGCCGACGACGTGATCCACGACGAGGGCCTGTTCGACATCCGCACCCCCGTCAACAGCGTGGCGGACGTGAGCGAGGCGCTGGCGGCCAAGGGCTATGAGATCATCTCCGCCGAGGCCGAATACATCCCCTCCACCTACACCCGTCTGGAGGGCGACAACATCCAGAACATGGGCAAGATGCTGGAGATGTTTGAGGACAACGACGACATCCAGGCCGTGTGGCACAACTGGGAAAACGAAGACGACTACGAATAAGCCGTTATGCAGTTTTTTACGGATAAAACAGACGTCTTTTTCACCTGCATCGAAAAGGCGTTCCACGTATCGTCGGTCTTCTGCGAGATCAACCTGCC
>CAMJYF010000277.1 GCA_946409885.1 uncultured Clostridia bacterium
GAAAGGACCTGATCCCATGTTAAAAGGCATTTCCCCCATCATTTCCCCCGAACTGCTGAAGATCCTCTGCGAGATGGGTCACGGCGACGAGATCGTCATCGGCGACGGCAACTTTCCGGCAGCGGCCAACGCAAAGCGGCTGGTCCGGCTGGACGGCCACGGCGTGCCGGAGATCCTGGACGCGGTGCTGAAGCTCATTCCACTGGATACCTATGTGGAAAGCCCCGCCATGCTGATGGCCACGGGCGAAAACGAGCCCAGGCCGGAAATCTGGGCCACCTATGAGGATATCATCACCAAAAACAACGGCACAACGAATATTTCCGCCATTGAGCGGTTCGCCTTTTATGAGCGCGCCCGCGGCGCCTACGCCGTCATCGCCACCGGCGAAACGGCCATCTACGCGAATATCATTCTGAAGAAAGGGGTCATCGCGTGACCACTTGCGCGGTGATTTGTTTTGAGTGATGCGTGTTGTGTTGAGTGGAAACCGCCGCGGATCGCCTGTCCTCAACACTCAAAACACAACACTCAAAACTGATAGGGGCATTACTATGAAACGCATACTCGCATTTGACTTCGGCGCGTCCAGCGGCCGGGCCATTCTCGGCACGTTCGACGGCCATACCATCTCATTGGAAGAGATCCATCGCTTCTCCAACGATCCCGTTCTGGTGGGCGGCACGTTTTACTGGGACGTGCTGCGCCTGTTCCACGAGATCAAGCAGGGCATTTTGAAAGCGAAGCAGGCGGGCGGCTTCGACGCCGTGGGCATTGATACCTGGGGCGTGGATTTCGGCCTGCTGGACAAAGACGGCCGTCTGCTGGAAAACCCGGTCCACTACCGGGACGCCCGCAACGTGGGTATGATCGAAAAGGCGGCGGAGCGTATTTCCAAAGACCGGATGTACGACCTCACCGGCATCCAGTTTATGGAGTTCAACACCGCCTTCCAGCTGCTCAGTCTGAAGCTGAACCGGCCGGAGCTGCTGGAGCGGGCCGAAACGCTGCTGTTCATGCCGGACCTGCTGGGGTATTTCCTGACGGGCAAAAAGACCGCCGAATATTCCATCGCCACCACCAGCCAATTGGTGGATATCCGCACCCGGGAGTGGAGCCAAGAGATGGCCGACGCGCTGGGCGTCCCGCTGCGCATCCTGCCCCCCATCGCCCCCGCCGGCGCGGTGCTGGGCAAGCTGTCCGACGACCTCTGCGCGGAGCTGGGTGTGCCCGCCGTGGACGTGATCTCCGTCTGCGGTCATGATACCCAGTCCGCCGTCACCGCCGTGCCCAGCGCGGAAAAGGATTTCGCCTTTATCAGCTGCGGCACCTGGTCGCTCTTCGGCACGGAGCTGGAGGAGCCCATCGTCAACGAAACCTCCAAGGCGTTCAACGTCACCAACGAGGGCGGCTACGGGTATTCCACCGCTTTCCTCAAGAATATCTGCGGCCTGTGGCTGATTCAGGAGAGCCGCCGCCAGTGGAAGCGGGAGGGGAGCGACTACTCCTACGCGGAGCTGGAAAAGCTGGCCGTGGCGTCAAAACCCTTCCAGTGCTTTATCGATCCGGATGCGCCGGATTTCGTCGCCCCCGGCGATATGCCCGGCCGCATCAAAGAGTTCTGCCGCCGCACCGGTCAGTACGTCCCCCAGACCGTGGGCGAGGTGGTGCGCTGCATCTATGAGAGCCTGGCGCTGAAATACCGCCATGTGTTCAACGGCCTGAAAAACTGCACCGGCAAGGATTACGGCCACATCAACGTGGTGGGCGGCGGCACCAAGGATGGGCTGCTGTGCGCCATGACGGCCTCCTCCTGCGGCGTGCCCGTGTATGCCGGTCCCATCGAGGCCACCGTGCTGGGCAACGTGGCCGTGCAGCTGCTGAGCCTGGGCGAGCTGAAGGATATCGCCGAAGCCCGCCGCGTTATCGCCGCCGGCGAGCACCTGAAAACCTTTGATCCCGTGGATACCGCCGCCTGGGATGAGGCGTATCGGACGTATCTGAACGTGTTGTGATAGTTGTAAGTTAAAAGTTGTAAGTTGTAAGTGATAAGTAATCAATACTGGCATCTTGCAATTTGCAACTGATTTTCTGAATCTGACGACAAAAAATGGACCTGACTGACATTACCACCGTCAAGCGGGTGCTGGCCCGCCACGGTTTTACCTTTTCAAAATCCCTGGGGCAGAATTTTATTACGGATCCCACGGTCTGCCCACGGATGGCGGACCTGTGCGGCGTTTCCGCCGACGCGGGCGTCATTGAGATCGGCCCCGGCTGCGGCGTGCTCACCGTGGAGCTGGCCAAACGGGCCGCCGGGGTGGTGGCCATCGAGCTGGACGCCCGTCTGCTGCCCGTACTGGCGGAAACGCTGGACGGCTGCCGCAACGTGGAGGTGGTCAACGCCGACGTGCTGAAGACCGACCTGCGGGCGCTGATCGAAGAACACTTTGGCGGCCGGCCGGTCTACGTCTGCGCCAACCTGCCCTACTATATCACCTCGCCCGTCATCATGTACCTGCTGCAAAGCCGTCTGCCGGTGGAAAACATTACGGTGATGGTGCAGAAGGAGGCGGCGGAACGCCTGTGCGCCAAGGTAGGGGAGAGAGAATCCGGCGCGGTGACCGTGGCCGTGAATTACTACGCCAAGGCGGAGGAGCTGTTCTCCGTAGGCCGCGAAAGCTTTACCCCCGCCCCCAAGGTGGACAGCAAGGTGATCCGCCTGACCCCTCTGAAGGAGCCGCCCGTGGACATCGCGGATGAAAAACGCTTCTTTGCCGTGGTGCGGGCTGCCTTTTCCCAGCGGCGCAAAACGGCGGTCAACGGTCTGTCCTCCGGTCTGTCGCTGCCCAAAGAGCAGGTGACGGCGGCGTTGGCGGCAATCGGACTGCCCGCCAACGTCCGCGCGGAAACGCTGACCATGGAGCAGCTGTCGGCATTGACTGACGCATTATATAATGTTTAAAAATAGAGGAAACGGTGTACTGCCATGAAGAAAGGAAAGCTGATCGTCTTTGAAGGGCTGGACGGCACCGGCAAGACCACGCAGATTAAACGGCTGGCGGAAGAGCTGCGGCGCCGGGGAGAAACGGTGTTCGTCACCGCGGAACCCACGGATCTCCCCTCCGGCCAACTGCTCCGCCGGGTGCTGTCGGGGGAGGTGCCCGGCACCCCGTGGGCGACCGCGGCCCTTTTTTTGTCGGACCGCATCCGCCACTGTACGGATCCCGATAACGGCATGGCCAAACACCTGGCGGCAGGGGAGACCGTGATCACCGACCGCTACTACTTTTCCACCTTCGCCTATCAGGGCTGCGAGACGGATCTGCAGTGGACCATGGACATGCATTACCGCTGCCCGGAGCTGCTCCGCCCCGATCTGGTCCTCTTTCTGACCATGCCGCCGGAAAAGTGCATGGAGCGCATCACCGCCAACCGCCCCGCGGAGGCCATTGAGATCTATGAGAACACCGCCGCCCTGACCAGAATCAGCCGCCAGTTCGATATCGTTTTTGCCCTTCTGAAGGAGAAGGAAAACATTGTTTACATCAACGCGGACGGCACGATAGACGAAGTAGCGGCGCGCATCAAAGCCGCCCTGTAGCACGGATAGTCTCGCCTGCCGGCTCGGTCGGTGCTTCTGCTTCGCAGAGGTGTCCACTGGACACCCGCACCCTCAGCTCCGTCCTCACCCT
>CAMJYF010000278.1 GCA_946409885.1 uncultured Clostridia bacterium
GGTTCAGCGCATCGGTCACCTTTTGCTGCTTCAGGCGCAGCTCCGCTTCGTAGGAGATGTGGCGGTACTGGCAGCCGCCGCAGCGGGGAAACGCGGGGCAGTCCGGCTGAATCCGGTCGGGGGAGGCCTTGAGGATCTGCCGCAGCTTGCCCACGGCGTAGCTGGATTTCGCCTTGATGATCAGGCATTCCGCCGTATCGCCCGCGGCGGCCCCGTTGACGAACACCGCCTGCCCGTTATAATGGCCCACGCCGCTGCCCTCGGAGGAATAGCCCTCAATGGGCAGCTCGATGATATCGTTCTTTTTCAGGGAGGGTTTGTCGGTCGTCATAACGTCTTTGCCAGTTCCTTCAGGTACGCCCGGAACCGTTCCCCGATTTCCGGGTGGTCCAGCGCCACCTCGCAGTTGGCCTGCATGATGCCCAGCTTGTCGCCCATGTCGTAGCGTTTGCCCTCAAAATCCACCGCCAGCAGCCTGCCGTTTTCCGCCAGCCACGAAAGCGCCTCGGAAAAATAGACCTCCCCGGTTTTGGGGCTGGGCGGCGTCTGCCGGATCAGGTCGAACACCTCCGGCGTGACCACGTTGCGGCCGAGGATGGAAAAATGGGACAGGATCTGCTCCCGTTCCGGTTTTTCAATGATCTTATGTACGTCGTAAATGCGGTCCTCCAGCGGCGTCACGTCCAGCGTGCAGTACTTCATCACCTGTTCGGTGGAGCATTCCTTGACGCCTGTGGCGCACTTGCCGTATGTTTCGTAAGCGTCGATCAGCTGGCCGATGACGGGCCGGGTTTTGGAAACGATGATGTCGTCCCCGTACAGAATGGCGAAGGGCTCGTCACCCACAAAGGGCTCCGCGGCCAGAATGGCGTGGCCCAGGCCCTTTGTCTCCTTCTGCCGGACATAATAGAGGTTGGCCAGATCCGCCACGGCATGAACGCTGTCGTACAGCGGTTTTTTGGCCGGGTTCCGTTTCAGGTTCTCCTCCAGCTCAAAAGCGTAATCGAAGTGGTCCTCGATGATCCCCTTGCCCCGGTTGGTGATGATGAGAATGTCGGTGATGCCAGCGGCGGCGCATTCCTCCACCAGGTACTGGATGGCGGGCTTGTCCACAATGTTGAGCATTTCTTTTGGCACCGCCTTGCTGGCGGGCAGCACCCGGGTGCCCAGTCCCGCGGCGGGGATGACGGCTTTTGTAATTTTCATACTGCTTTCTCCTTTGATGACATCCCTCAGGTGGTGAATACCAGAAGATAGACGGGCAGCTGGCTGATGAGCAGGGCCGCCAGGCAGGCCGCCGCGCCCAGAACCGCCCCGGCGGCGGAGGTGCCGCCCTTTTCAAACAGCATCCGCCGGTAATCGTCCATGTTGGTGCAGGCTCTGCGGGAGGCCTCGATATCCTGCCGGCACTTTTTCCGGTAGGCGCGGTCGCCGATGAGGGCGCAGGAGAACCACAGGATCTGTCCCGCGTACTGCATGACCTGCCCGGCGATCAGCCGCGCCCGGGAGACGGCGTCCGTTTCCGCGGTACGGCCCATGCTTTCGTTGATCTTCGCGTAATATTCGTCGATGGTCATCTCCCCCGCGTAGACCTGCTTCACCGCGTCAAACAGATCGTGATAGGTCTGCACCGCGGCGGGGGTGGTGACCAGCACGTTGGCAATGGCGGAGCACAGGGTGATGAGGATCAGGATCATCACGCCCTGTTTGTACATTTTCCGGAAAAAGAACCAGACGGGGCCGAAGACGAACGCGGCAAAGTTGAAGGAGATCTTCCGGTCGTACCGCTCCATGCCGGCGATGCGGCGGATGATCTTGCCCGGGGCGCTGCCGCCGATATAATCGGAATACTCCGCCACCGGAATGCCGTCGATGAGGATGTTGGGCTCCAGCCCGCCGTACAGCCGCTGGTTGTCGTAGGCCAGGCGGCGGGGGTCGGTGTGATAGTACCCCTGCCCGGCGTTGTCCCGTTCCTCCCGCGCGTCGGCTTGGGCGACGTTGCCGGTTTCCTTTAACTGGCCGTGGCACTTCATGCAGAAGGCGTCGTTTTCATAGTTGAGCGCGCCGCAGTGGGGGCATTCCACCACCGTTTCCCCGTTTTTGAAGGTAAATTCCGGGGCGGGGGAGTGGACGCGCCGTTTCTGCTCCTCCAGCTTTTTCACCGGGTCCTTGTCCGCCGGGAATTTCCATTCAAAGCCCTGGGCGTGCAGGGCGTCGTTGGCGCAGCGCTGCTGTTCCGCCCAGCAGGCCCTGTGGTGCGGGGTGCCGCAGACCGGGCAGACCACCACGTCGTCGTCTTCCTGAAACGCCCTGCCGCAGACAGGGCATTCGATATCCTGATATCTCATATGCCTCACCTTTCCTGTATATCATTCTTATTCTATACAATCACGACGAAAAAAGCAATAACAAATCGCGGTTTGCGGGAAAATAGTTTTGCGCGCGAAAACGCGGAAATATTCTAAAATTCCCCCCAAAAAAAACAAAAAAGGTATTGACAAATACCTTTTGTTGATGTATGATACTATACTGCATAAATAATGGATACGAATATCCTCTTGTTTTTACGTGTTCTATTGTAATGGATAAAACGTAATTTGTCAAGCAGAAAATTCGGAATCGTTTTTTAGCGGACATTCTCAGCACACGCGGATAATAAAGAAACGGAGTGAAGGATCTATGGTGAATGTGAAACCCGTGAAACTGGGCCGGAAGACGCGTATGAGCTTCTCGAAGATCAACGAGGTAATGGAGATGCCCAACCTCATTGAGATCCAGAAGAAATCGTACAACTGGTTTCTGGAGGTCGGGCTGCGGGAGGTATTCAAGGATATCGACGAGGTGACGGATTACACCGGCAACCTTGTGCTGGATTTCATTGATTACCGGATGGATAAGCCCCCCAAGTACAGCGTGAAGGAATGCAAGGAAAGGCTTGCCACCTACGCCTGCCCGCTGCGGGTCACGGCGCGCCTGCTCAACAAAGAGACGGGCGAGATCAAGATCAACGAGATCTACATGGGCGATTTCCCGATGATGACGGAAAGCGGCACCTTTGTGATCAACGGCGCGGAGCGCGTCATCATTTCCCAGCTGGTCCGTTCCCCCGGCGTCTATTATGAGATGAACCGGGACAAGACCGGCAAAAAGCTGTTCGCCACCACCATCATCCCCAACCGCGGCGCATGGCTGGAATATGAGACGGATCAGAGCAACGTCTTCTACGTCCGTATCGATAAAAACAGAAAACTCCCGATCACCACATTTATCCGCGCGCTGGGCCTGAGCACCAACGCGGAGATCAGCGATTTCTTCGGCTACGACGACCGCATCACCGCCACGCTGGAGAAGGATCCCTCCCAGAACACCGCCGAGGCGCTGATCGAGGTCTATAAAAAACTCCGTCCCGGCGAGCCGCCCACGCTGGATACCGCCCAGTCCCACCTGAACGGCCTGTTCTTCGACGACCACCGTTACGACCTTTCCCGGGTGGGCCGCTACAAGTATAATAAGAAGCTGGGCATTTCCGACCGGCTCCGCAACCAGATTCTGGCGGAGGACGTGGTATCCGAGTATACCGGCGAGGTGCTGGCGGAGGCCGGCACCAAGGTCACCAAGCAGCTGGCCCACGGGATCGAGCAGGCGGGCGTTTCCGTCGCCTACGTGGACGTGGAAGGCCTTACCGTCAAG
>CAMJYF010000279.1 GCA_946409885.1 uncultured Clostridia bacterium
TCAAACAAATCGCATGTTTTTAATTCAACTTTCGTTTAAAACCGGCTTACGCCGGTGCGGCTGTGGGCAGCCGCGCTACCGCCATGGGTAAGGTTCGCGCGTTAAACCAAACATCTCGACAAACCGCCAATTTATCTTAAAAAGGGGGAATTTTACTTGTACTACAAAAAGAACAGCGCCGCGGCGCTTACGGACGAGCTGTTCCGCAACCCCACCTGCGAATACCGGGGCACGCCCTTCTGGGCGTGGAACAGCCTGCTTACCAAGGAAGAGCTGGAACGCCAGATCGACGTATTCAAGGAGATGGGCCTGGGCGGCTTTCATATGCACGTGCGCACGGGCCTGAAAAACCAGTACCTCAGCGATGAATACATGCGGCTGGTGCGGGACTGCGTGAACAAAGCCAAAGCCAATGAGATGCTGGCCCACCTGTACGACGAGGACCGCTGGCCCAGCGGCGCGGCGGGCGGCCTTGTGACAAAAGACGAACGCTACCGGGCCCGCTGCCTGCTGTTCACGCCCTTTAAGGAGGCGGAGAACTACCATCCCAACGATTCCCGCTCAGAGGGCGGCAGAAGCGGCCGGGGCACGGTGATGGCCTGCTACGATGTAGAGCTGGACGGCGACGGCTACCTGGCCTCCTACCGGCGCATCGGCGAGGACGAGGAGGCAAAGGGCGTAAAGTGGTACGCCCTGCTGGAGATCCACACGCCCTCCAGCTGGTACAACGGCCAGACCTACGCGGACACGCTGAGCCGCGAGGCCATTGAGAAGTTCATTGAGGTGACCCACGAGCGGTACGCCGAAGCGGTAGGCGACGCGTTTGACGAGACCGTGCCCTCCATCTTCACCGACGAGCCCCAGTTCACCCGCAAAAAGGTGCTGAACAACTCCTTCGACAAGATGGACATCATGATGCCCTGGACCGACAGGGTGCCGGAGCTTTATAAAGAATTCACCGGCGAGGACATTTTTGAGACGCTGCCGGAGCTGTTCTGGGATCTGCCCGGTTCCGCGCCCTCCCTGCCCCGCTACCGCTACCACGATTTTATCGCGGAGCTGTTCGCCCGCTCCTTTGCGGATACCATCGGTACCTGGTGCCGGGAGCACCACATCGCCCTGACAGGCCACATGATGGAGGAGCCCACTCTGCACAGCCAGTGCGCGGCGCTGGGCGAGGCAATGCGCAGCTACCGGGGCTTTGATATGCCGGGCATCGACATGCTGTGCAACAACCACGAATTCACCACTGCCAAGCAGGCCCAAAGCGCCGTGCACCAGTTCGGCTACGAAGGGATGCTTTCCGAGCTGTACGGCGTGACCGGCTGGGACTGCGACTTCCGCACCTACAAGCATCAGGGCGACTGGCAGGCGGCGCTGGGCGTCACCGTACGGGTGCCGCACCTTTCGTGGTACGCCATGGGGGGCGAGGCCAAGCGCGACTACCCCGCCTCCATCCACTATCAGTCCCCCTGGTACAAAAAGTACCGTCTGGTGGAGGACCACTTCGCCCGCGTGAACGCCGCCATCACCCGCGGAAAGCCCGTGGTAAAGGTGGGCGTGATCCATCCCATTGAAAGCTTCTGGCTCCACTGGGGCCCCAACGATAAATCCGCCCTGCTGCGGGAAAGCCTTGACGAGCGCTTCCAGAACGTGACAAAATGGCTGCTGGAGGGCAGCGTGGACTTCAACTTCATCTCCGAGTCCCTTCTCCCCTCCCTGTGCGAGAACGGCTCCGCGCCCCTTAAAGTGGGCCGGATGGCCTACGACGCCATTGTGGTGCCGGGCTGTGAGACCCTGCGCTCCACCACGCTGGAACGGCTGGAGGCCTTCCGCAAGGCGGGCGGCAAGCTGATCTTTATGGGCGACGCGCCGGAGCTTGCCGACGCGAAAGCCTCCGAAAGGGGCAAGGCCCTTTATGCCGAAAGCGAGGCCGTGGACTTCTCCCGGGCCGCGCTGCTGACGGCGCTGGAGGACTGCCGCGCCGTGACCCTGCGCTATGCCAACGGCCGCCTGACGGACGACCTGCTGTACCAGATGCGCCAGGACGGTAACGACCGGTGGCTGTTCATCGCCCACACCCGCGAGCCCCGCAACAAGGACGTGGACGGTCCTGAGGACATCCGCGTGATACTGGACGGCGAATACACCGCCCTGCTGTATGACACCAATTCCGGCGGCATCCGCCCGCTGGGCGCGGCGTATCAGAACGGAAAAACCGTGATCGCCTACCCGCTGGAGCGCTATGACACCCTGCTGCTGAAGCTGACCCCCGGCCATGCGGAAGCAAAGCCGGAAGAGACCATCCGCCTGCCGGAAGGACGTTATCTTGCCACCGCGGTGGATTACGCCCTCAGCGAGCCCAACGTGCTGGTGCTGGACATGGCGGAATACAAGCTTTCCGGCGACGCGGACTTTGCCCCGGCGGAGGAGGTGCTGCGGCTGGACAACGTCTGCCGCGACCGCCTTGGCCTGCCGAAACGGGGCGGTCAGATCGTGCAGCCCTGGGTGACGGGCAACGCGCCGGATATCGACCGGCTGACCCTGCGTTTCACCTTCAACAGCGCCATCGACTATGCGGGCGCGTGCCTTGCGCTGGAGATGGCGGACAAGGCGGAAATCCGCTTCAACGGTGCGCCCGTCGGCAACGCCTCTTTGGGCAAGTACGTGGATATTTCCATTGACAGGGTGGCGCTGCCGCCCATCGTGAAGGGCCGGAACGTCCTGGAGGTGACCTACCCCTTCGGCAAGACCAGCGACATTGAGAATATGTTCATTTTGGGTGATTTCGGCGTGGCGCTGACCGGCAACAAAGCCACCGTCACCGCCCTGCCGGAAAAGATCGGCTTTGGCGACCTGACGAAGCAGGGCTTCCCCTTCTACGGCGGCGCGGTCACTTACAAGTGCAGAGCGGCCGCCAGGGACGGCCAGCTGACGATCCGGGCCAACTGGTACCGTGGCGCGGTGATCGCCGTGGCCGTGGACGGCACAGAGCGGGGCGATATCGTCTACCCGCCCTATCTGCTGACCGTGGACGGCCTTGCGGACGGCGAGCATGAGGTGGACCTGACCCTGTACATCCACCGCTACAACACCTTCGGCCCCATCCATCTGGTGGATGAAAAGGAGAGCTGGCACGGCCCCGGCGCCTGGCGCAGCGACGGCGCCCGCTGGACCTACGAATATTCCCTGCGCCGCACGGGCATCCTCAGCGCCCCGGCGGTGATCGGATAACGACCCGCCGCGGACGTGCATTGTAGCGCGGATCAATGATCCGCCCCGCCGTCAGGCGGTTTCCGGCGAAAAAGCAAAATGACAAAACCAACGCGATAATGTTCATCTGTCGTTGACGAAGAATCTTTTTTGATGTTACAAATGCCAGGTACGGCTTCGCCGGGCGGCTCATTGAGCCGCGCTACATTCCCCTGCGCCGCACGGGCATTCTCAGCGCCCCCGCGGTGATCGATTAACGGAACTTTCCCGAAAAACAGAAAATCGCGGTGGGAAAGCACTTTTTCCACCGCGACCCATTGACAAAAACCCGTCAATGTACTACAATATAAACGCAGGGTAACCGTTAAACGCGGTTAGCGTTGGATTATTTCAGGTTTATACCCAAACAACCGTCACTTGGCAGAGTGGCGGTTGTTGCTTTTCACGCGAAGAATGAGGGTAACTG
>CAMJYF010000280.1 GCA_946409885.1 uncultured Clostridia bacterium
TCACCAGGATCGCGTACAACCGGAATTTTTTTTCTGCTTTATTCATCGTCTGTCACCAATTCAAATCCTTTCCCCGCCCGGTAGAGGATCCGCGCCCGGGCGGCGGTGCGGGCCAGCTTTTCGTTGAGCGCGCCCACCAGCGCGCCGTCCTTCGCCGGGACGGTCTCCCCGTTCAACAGTTTTTGCAGCGCGTGAGTCTCTTCCACGGTCAGCGACGGGCCTTCACGGAAGCGAAAGGCCGCCGCGTCGACGGTCCGCCCGCCCACGGGAAAGACCGTGCCGCCGGACGCCTGCGCCAGCGTGCCGCGGATGACGTCTTCCAGCTGCGCCGCCGTGAACGGGTATGTGAGAAAGGCGTTGGGCAGGGGCTCCTCCGTCAGCTGACGGGCGCCGACGGCGGCGCAGGTCAGCAGGATGACGGGGATGTGTTTTTCCTTGCTCTTTTCTATCAGATTCCGGCAGCCGACCCGCGGCAGCTCCCGGTCCAGCACAACGATATCGAAGCCTTCGGTGGAAAGCAGGGAGAGCACCTGCGTTCCGTCAAACGCCGTGACCACCTGGCAGGTCCCGCTTTGCAGCAGTTTTCCAAAACACTCCAGCAGGTCCCGGTCCGGCGCGGCAAACAGTAGTTTCATCATCCGCTCCACTCCTGTCAGCCTTCCACCGGCGCGTCGCTCCAGCAAGTGGTGGCGGCGTAGCTGCTGGCATTGGTAAATGTGTAGGGGACGCCGTCCACCGTGACGGTGTGCTCCCCGGCGCTGTGAAGGGAGAGCGAATACTGCTGTACGCCGCCGCCTGCGCTGACATTGCCGTAGCCGAGGACGATCAGGGTGCCGCCGGTGACGGCAACCGGGCCGTCGCCGTCGATGGCCGCCGCCATCTGGCTGGCGGGGCCTCTGGTGATCACCACGCCGCCCGTCTGGGTGTAGCTGCCGTTGCTGTCGATGCCGTCCGTATCCCCGCTGGGGGCCACGGTCACGTCCAGATAGCCGCCCGTCACGTTGATGGCCGCTGTGCTGTTCCCCCGGCAGGCGTTCACGCCGTCGTCGTTGGCGGCCACCACGGTGGTTCCGCCGCTGACGTTGATCACGTTGGCCTCCAGCCCCTCGTAGGCGCTGTCGATATTGACCGTGCCGCCGGAGATGTTGAGGACGTTATCCGCGTGGATGCCGTCCGCGCCGGAGACGGTCTGCTGGCCGCCCCAGCCGCCGGGGCCCATCCGGCCGCCCGCGGTTTTGTTTTCCGGCGCATAAACGTTCATCGTCACCGCGCCGCCGGAGATGTTCACCGTGCCCAGCCCCGTGGCGCCGTTCTCCAGCGCCGCGCCGTAATCGGCGTGCAGGCCGTCGTCGTAGGTCTGCAGGGTGATATCCCCCGCTTTGATATTCAGTTCATTCTGTACCTTTACGCCCTTGTAGGAGGTGGTGGAAGCGTCGGCGGCGGTGTAATCGCTGTAGGAGCCGGTGTAGACCACCACCGTGGGCACACTGCCCTCCTCACCGGCGGTCATCTCGAAATTGTGGGCCGCCTGAAAGCCGTCCCCGGCCGCGTAGACAGTGACCGTGCCGCCGGAAAGGGTGATATCGCCCCGGGTGACGCCGTTTTTGTTCACGTCCGTGTTCTCCGTTTTCACGCCGTCCCCGTGGGTGGAGACCGCCACCACGTCGCCGCCGGTCACGGTGACGGAATCGTTGCCCTTGAGGGAATTGTTGTACGCGACGGAGGTGAGAGAGAGGTTCTGGATCGTGAGATCCTTGGTGGTATGCACGCCGTTGTTGTATCCGGCGTTCACCGTCAGCGAGCCGGAACCCTTGAGTTTGAGATCGCAGTTGGCGGTGATGGCGCCCTCGCCCTGGCTTTCGTCGTCCGCCGTCTTTGCGGAGCGGGTATCGTTGATCACGTTGGCCGTGCCGCTTTTGGCGGAGATCTCCACTTTACCGGCGGAGATCACCCTGACGGGGGAATCGGTACCGCAGGTGACCGTGGCGCCGGAAAGCTCGATGACGACTTCATCCTCCTCGTCCGCGGCCACCAGCAGCTGCCCTTCCAGCAGCCCTGCGGCGGTGTAGGTACCGGCGGAGGTGATCGTGTAAACGCCGCCCTCGTTGGTAAAGGCTCCGTCTTCGGAGGTAAGGGTGAACGCGCCGGCGGCTTCCTGCGCCGGAAGCTCCTGCGCGGCGGTTGTTTCGGCGACGGCCGGTTCCGCGGCCGATTCTGCCGCCTGCCCGGCGGATCCCGTGGAGGGCCCGGTCTCGGTAACGCCGCAGGAGGCCAGCGAAGCCGCCAGCAGTAATGATAATAAAATGGAAAGCTTCTTTTTCATTTCCGATTCTCCTTTTCGTATAAAAAAATCATCCGTCTGATGTTGTACGCATCATAACGGATGAGGATTGAAGAAAGATTGAAGATTTTTAAGTTTTTGCCAGGGGCAGCGAAACCGTGAACACCGCCCTGGGCTGTTTGTACTCCGCGCGGATCGCGCCGCCGTGGGCTTCGGCGACGGCCTGGGCGATGGAAAGGCCGAGGCCGTAGTGGCCGCCGGTATCCTTGCGGGCTTCGTCCGTGCGGTAAAAGCGGTCGAACAGGCGGGAGAGCTGCTCCTCGCTGAGGGCTTCGGCTTCGTTGGACACGGCAAGCACCGCGGCGTGGCGCTCTTTGCGCAGCGTCAGCGAGATCTCCTCCCCCGTGCCGTGGGACAGGGCGTTATCCAGCAGGATGGAGACCAGCTGGCGCAGCTGGTTGGGGTTGCCCTCCACGGTCAGACCCGGCTCCACAGCGGAGACGATGCGCTTCCCCTTTTCAAAGGCGACGCTTTCAAAGGGGAGCGTTTCGCCGTCCACCAGCTTGGAGAAATCCACCGCCTCTTTGGGCATCTCCCCGTTTTCCGCCCGGGAGAGGACCAGCAGCTGGCGGACCAGGTCGCTCATCCGCTCGTTTTCGTAGTCGATATTGGAAAGCCACTCGTTGTCGCCGATCTGCCGCCGCAGCAGCTCGCTGTTGGCGGAGATGACCGCGATGGGGGTTTTCAGCTCGTGGCCCGCGTCGGAAACGAAGCGCTTTTGCCGCTGATTGTTTTCCTCCAGCGGGCGGACGATGCGCCGGGCCAGAAAGAACGCGATCACGAACAGTACCGCCATGGCAGCCCCGCCGATGACCAGCATCCCTTTGAACAGCGTCTGCTGGTTGCCCTCGCCGATGGTGCCGTCGATCATGGCCACCAGCGTATAATCGCCCTTATCGGATACCAGATAGAACAGGCTCCCCTTCTGGCCGCTTGTTTTTCCCCCGGAGAGAATGGCGGAAGCGATTGCCAGCAGCGACTCCTCGCTTTGCAGCCCGTTGTTTCCGTTATCCACCGCCAGCGCCGCGCCTGTTTTATCGTAGGCCACCGAATAGAAGGTGGACAGGCGGAACCGGGGTTCGCTGCGCAGGGGCTTTTTACCGTCCGGCGGTTCCGGATGGAAGCCGTTCTCCGGCAGTCCTTCCGCGCTTTCGCCGAAGGGGTCCGCCCCGTCGAGGCGCTCCGGCTGGCCGTTGAGGCTGTAGCGCTCCGCGTAGGCCCTCAGCAGCTCCTCGTTATCCCGCCGCAGGGCGATCCGGTTGGACAGATAGATGGTGGTCAGGGTGACGGTCATCAGCGCCAGCAGGGAGAAGACCACCGTCA
>CAMJYF010000281.1 GCA_946409885.1 uncultured Clostridia bacterium
CTCTTTGGAGCGGCGCTGTCGCCTCCGCGCTGGAACAGGAAAATCGCCGTATCGTTCTGATTTACAGTGATGATAGTCTGGCAGGTTATCTGCAATACTATACGAACGAAACGACTCTGATGATTGAGGAAGCGCAGTTGAAAGGCGTGTATCAGGGCTGCGGGGTGATGCGAAACGCCTTTACCTTCCTTTCCAACAGGATCCCGCGGGATTTGCCGCTGATAGAAGCATGTGCCAACAAGAAAAACACAAGATCACAGCGCATATTGGAGCATCTTGGTTTTTCTTGTATCGGTGAAAACAGAAACGGCAACAGTTATCGTTATCGGGGGGATTGTCAATCCTTTTTCAGGCATCTCAGGGAGAAACGATCCAATACGTACTGAAAAAACTGAAAAAACAGATTGCGAAACAGGAGGTATTTCCATGGAAAAGCAATATCATGCGGCCATCGTAGGCTGTTCGGACCCGCTGCCGCTCAGCGAAAGGGAGGACGTGGCTCGCGTCAGGGACATTCTGGCGGCGGAAAACGTGTCGTCCGCCGTCAGCCCCGTGCTGTTCACGGATACCGCGCCCTCGCCCCGGGAAAAGGCGGAGGCGCTGAACGGTTTTTTCCGTGATCCCTCGGTGGATTTCATTTTTGACGTATCCGGCGGCGACCTGGCCAACACGGTGCTGCCCTTTCTGGATTACGACGCCATCCGCGCCTCCCGGGCTACGTTTTTCGGCTTCAGCGACCTTACCACGGTGATCAACGCCATCCTTGCCAAAACGGGGCGTATGGCGGTCAACTATCAGCTGCGCAACCTGACCTATCGCCACGCGGCGGAGCAGCTGCGCCACCTCCGGGAGGTGATCCTGCCAGGCCGTTGGGACGCCTCCGTGCTGGCACCTACCTTTTTGCGGGGCAGCCGGATGAGCGGTAAGGTCTGCGGCGGCAATATCCGCTGCTTTTTAAAGCTGGCGGGCACGGCATACTGGCCGGATGTCACCGGCGGCATTCTGCTGCTGGAATCGCTTGGCGGCGGCGTCTATCAGATGGTCACCGCGCTGGAGCAGTGCCGTCAGCTGGGCGTCTTCGACAAGATCGGGGGGATTTTGCTGGGCACGTTCACGCATATGGAGGAAAACAGCCTGTCCCCCACCATCGAGGAGCTGGTGCTGCAAATGACGCCGGAGAGCCTTCCGGTGGCTCGCACCCGCTTCGTCGGCCACTACCCGGACGCCCGCGCCATCCCCCTTGGCCTGCCCATGGCGTTCTCAGCATGAGCAGCGCGGCGGACCGTGCCCCCAGCGACCTGACCCTGCCGGTGGACGGGGGCTTTCTGAACGTCCGTGTGGGGGCCGTTGTTGAAAACGCCGGCGCATTTTGAACCCGTCTGTACCAGCCTTGCGGGCGACGGACAGTCGGAATCCCTGCGGTGGCTGACGCCGGACAGCAACGTCAAATTTTTCCCCGCGTTCTTCCGCACGGAGCTGCCGGACCCCTCGCGGCACGTCAGGCATATCGTGACAGATGAAAGGACGAACCTCCGATGAAACAAGCGCTGCAGTGGCAGGATTACGAACCGGAACAGGCCGCCCTGGTGAACGCCTGGCTGGACAGGGAAGCCATCCGCAACACCGGGTTGGACGACGGTTTTGACGCTTTTTATCAATACTGGAAAAACGAAACCGATCCCGCGCGGGGCGAATCCTTCTGGTGTAAGCTGGTATCGGAAGAACAGCGTCCGTTTGCCGCAGTCGCTTATGCTGCTTTTCGGCAAACCGTAACGGTCATGGAGATCGTTGTCGATCCCGCCCTGCGCGGGCAGGGAAAGGGAACTGCGGTCGTCACAGAGTTGGTCGCCAACGCCGCCGATTGGATCGGGCGGCCGCTTACGGTGTTTGAAGCCGTAATCTTTCCCCATAATACCGCGTCGCAAACTGTTTTTTACAAAACGGGTTTCGTTCCGGTCTCCGATGAAAAAGATAACGACCGATGGCGCAGGACGGCGGATACTACGGAACTCCTTTTTCGATACGCTGCCAAAACGCCGCCGACCGCGCCGGATCGGCCGGTTCGCCGGTTGGGTCCGGAAGAACGGGCTCTGTTTAACCGGCACCTGCGATTATGTCAGCAAAAGCCGATGACAGGGAAACGGTGGCGCCAAATCATTCAGGCGGATATCGGTTATTACGGTCTGTTTGTGGACAATGAAATGGTAGCTCGCGCCTGTATCGAAAAGCTGACCGACCGTTATTGGGAGATTTCAGACGTGCGGGTGGCGAATGCGTTTCGCAACCGTGGCTGCGCAACGGCGATTGTCGCTTTTTTGACAGATGAAATTCTGTCGCGCGGCAAAATCCCGACGATACGGACGGAAAAAGACAATGCCGCCATGCGGAAGGTCATACAAAAACTGCGTTTCCGTCCCTTTTCAGAGGATAACGATGATGCAACAATATGAAATCGTAAAAACAGCAATGGGAGATTATCCCGCGTGTACGGCGCTGTTCGGGGGAGAATGTCCCTTTGCGGAGACCTGCCTCGTCCAGCGGAAGACCGGCAGCCGGGAAGCGTATCTGCTGCGGGTGGGCGGTGAGATCGTGTCCGAATGTCACCTTGTTTACGACAACCCGGCGTATGGAACCGTTCCCGGCAAACGGGCGTACTTTTCCCGGATGATCACCAAAAAGGAATACCGCCGTCAGGGCTGGGGGGAAGCGATGGCGCGGTTCATCCTTGCCCTTGCCAAAGAAAAGGGGTATGCGGAAATGGCACTCGGCGTCAACTGCGACAACGCCGCCGCGCTGCGCCTGTATCAAAAGCTCGGCTTTGTCATCTATGAAGAAGCCGAGGACGACTACGGAAAGTATTACAGAATGGAAAAACGGTTATGATTATCTTGATTACCGGCGCCACCCACACCGGCAAAACGCTGCTTGCGCAGCGGCTGCTGGAAAAATATCATTACCCGTACCTCTCCATGGATCACGTCAAAATGGGGCTGATCCGCAGCGGGCTTACCACATTGACGCCCTACGATGACGACGAAATGACGGCGTTCCTCTGGCCCGTTATCCGGGAGATCATCAAAACCGCGATCGAAAACGGACAGCACCTGATCGTGGAGGGCTGCTACGTCCCCGCCGGTTGGCAGCAGGATTTTCCGGAGGAGTACCGCCGTCAGATCCGGTTCGTCTGCCTGTATTTCACCGAATCATATATCCGTTCGCATGATGAAGCCATCCGGCGGTACGCCGACGTGATCGAGAACAGGGGAGAGGACGCGGACGTGGACCTGGACCTGCTGCTCAAAGAAAACCGGTATTATGAAACTGCCTTCTGTCATGCCCCCGGCTTTACGGTGATCCGGGATTTTGACGAGGCGGAAAGGGCGCGTTTGTAACGACCGCCTGACACGGAGCGCCGTGGGGATCCCATCGGCGGATACGCTTCCGCCGACGGTGAACGCCCTTCCCGATATCAAAAGAACGCCCCGGAACGGACTGGGTGAAAGCAGTCTGTTCCGGGGTATTTTTCCATGCTTTTCGCGGGGGATGGGCGACAGGCGCTCAGACCGAAGGCATTACCTGAACGGCCGGAGCGTGCACCCGCGTTACTTTCCGGCCCTCCGCGTTGGTCGTGATATCCACGGCGATCTCGCCCGCCGCCGTCC
>CAMJYF010000282.1 GCA_946409885.1 uncultured Clostridia bacterium
AGGTGGTGTAGCTGAGGCCGAAGCCGAAGGGATAACGGGGTTTACCGTCGTCGTCGCAGTAGGCGTAGCCTCTGCCGGAGGGCTTGTGGGCATAGAACAGGGGCAGTTGGCCCGCGTGCTTCGGGAAGGTGATGGGCAGCTTTGCCGAAGGATTGACTTCCCCGAAAAGGATCTCCGTCAGCGCTCTGGCCCCCTGCTCGCCGGGGTACCAGGCCTCCACGATGGCGTTGGCGGCGTCTTCCCAGGCGGTCACGTCGATGGGCGCGCCGTTCAGCAGGATCACCACGGAGGCGGGGTTGGCGGCGCACATGGCAAGGATGGCCGCCTCCTGGTCCTCCCGCACCGTCTGCTCGGCGTCGTCCACGATCAGGCCGCCGTCCTCCGCCCGGCTGCGGTGGACGGTAACGGAGGGCAGCCGCAGATTGCTGCGGTCGGCGCCCTCCCCTTCCACCAGAGAGGTGAAATAGAGGTTCACATCGCACCCGGCGGCGGCTTTGGCGATGTCCGCCCCCTCCGCCCGGACGATCTCCACGTCCGGCCCCAGATACGCCGCCAGCGCCTCCAGCGGCGTGGGCGCGTCCTCCCCGGTCCAGGGGAAGGCATAGGGGCCGGAATAATTGCTGCCCACGGGGATCAGCCCCGCGCTTTCGCCGAAGATACCGATCTTTCTGACGTTCCGCCTGTCCAAAGGCAGAACGCCGCTGTTTTTTAACAGGATAATGGATTCGCGGGCCGCCTCCAGCGCCAGCGCCCGGTGTTCGGGGCAGCGGATGAGGGCCTTTGCCGCCGCCGGATCGCGTTCCGGCTTTTCAAAAAGCCCCAGGCGGAATTTCGCCGTCAGGATCCGCAGCACGTTTTTGTCCAGGTCCTCCTCCGTCAGCAGGCCCTTTTCCACCGCCGCCTTCACGTCGTCCACACAGCGGTAGGGCAGGATCACGTCCAGCCCCGCCTTTAAGGCCGCGGCGCAGGCGGCAGGGTGGTCCGCGTACAGCCGATGCCCCTCCGTCATGCCGGAAACCCCGCTGTAATCGGAGACGACAAAGCCGGTAAAACCCCATTCCTCCCGCAAAATCTTCGTCAGCAGGCGGCGGTTGGCGGAGCAGGGCACGCCCTCCCACCCGTTGTAGGCCGCCATTACGGACTG
Source organism: uncultured Clostridia bacterium (assembly GCA_946409885.1). Classification (GTDB taxonomy): domain Bacteria; phylum Bacillota; class Clostridia; order Oscillospirales; family Acutalibacteraceae; genus RUG806. Next base: position 1,145 of record CAMJYF010000282.1, read on the forward strand.
GGCGCCCGCGTCAAAGCAGGCCTTGAAGGGCGGCAGGAAGACCTCCCGCATGGTGCGCTCACTGGTTTCGGAATAGTTGGAGTCCCTTCCCCCCGCGCCGTAGTTATCGGCAAAGTGCTTGGGGGTGGCGATGACGCCGCGGCTTTCCAGCCCGCCGCACATGGCGGCGCCCATATCGGAACTGAGTTTCACATCCTCACCGTAGGTTTCCACCGTGCGGCCCCAGCGGCAGTCCCGCGCCAGATTCACCACGGGGGAAAACACCTGCCGCACCCCCACCGCGGCGCACTCCTCGCCGATGACCTCGCCGATGCGGCGCACCAGCGCGGGATCAAAGGAGGAGGCCATGGCGATGGGCTGGGGGAAGGCGGTCCCCATGCCCCACTGGGCGCCGTGCAGCGCCTCGCCATTTTCAATGGGCGGAATGCCGTGGGGCTGGGCCGCTATGCTGATGGCCACGTCCCGGTTGATCCGCTCCGTCACCTCGTCGGCAGGGGCTGGCTCGGTACGGCCATGATGCATAAAGTGGCCTGGGTTGCGGTAGCTGCCAAGGCAGGGGTCCCGCCGGCTTTCATAGGTATCGTCCACGTCAAAGAGCATGTCCGCCGTCACCTGACGGATCTTTTCCTCCAGCGTCATTTCGCGCAGCAGCGCCGCCGCACGGCGTTCCGGTGATTCATTCATTTTACCGTTCTCCCCTAAATACAAATTGACACAAGGTGCCCTGTGTAGTAAAATGATTATAATACGAAGCGAAGCAAATTGCAAGAAGAATTGAAGGAGCCAATATGAAACAGAAAATCAGAATCGGCGTGCTGGGCGGCGGCAGAGGGTTTTCGCTGGCCCAGTTCTGCGAACAGAGCGATATAGCGGAGCTGGTGGCCGTATGCGACAATGACCCGCGGTGCCTGAACGGCCTGCGGGAACACTTTGGCGGGAACGTGGCGTACTATGATGATTTTGACGCGTTTTTGGTCCATGAGATGGATCTGGTGGTGCTGGCCAACTACGCAAACGCCCACGCCCCCTTTGCCGTAAAGGCGCTGAAAGCAGGAAAAAACGTGCTCAGCGAGCTGCTGCCCTTTCAGACCATGAAAGAGGCCTGCCAGCTGGCGGACGCGGTGGACGCCAGCGGCAAACGCTATTTTTACGGCGAAAACTGCTGCTTTATGGCCGCCCCGAAAAAGATGCGCCAATTGTTCCAAAGCGGGCAGATGGGACAGTTCCGTTACGGCGAGGGCGAATATATGCACGATTTGGAAAAGGACTGGCACAGGCACAGCCATTCCGACCCCAACCACTGGCGCAACACCATGACCGCCTTTTTCTACTGCACCCATTCCATCGGCCCGCTGATCCACATCTCCGGGCTGCGGCCGGTATCCGTTACGGGCTTTGAGGCCCCCTATACGGAAAAGATGCGACGCATGGGCGCAAAGGGCGCGCCCTTCGGCATGGAGATCATCACGCTGGAAAACGGCGCGCTGCTGAAAAGCATTCACGGCGTGGGCCCGGCGGAATACTCCCTGTGGTATTCCTGTCTGGGGGACCGGGGCAAGGTGGAAAGCGAGCGCAATATCTTAGAGGGCGAAGGCAGCGGCAAGCTGTATATGAAGGCCGATCTGGTGGAGGGCAGCGAGGACGGCCTGTTCCGCGATACCGACGTGACCGACGAGCTGACGGAGCTGGCCCGGGGGTATTCCCACGGCGGAGCGGATTTTTGCATGATGTATCGCCTGTGCCAGTCGCTGCAGGGAGATCCACAGGCGGATTATATTGATTTTTATGAGGCCTGCGATATGTTCCTGCCGGGGATGTTCGCCTATTTTTCCGTGCTGGACGGCAACCGGCCACAGGCGATCCCCAACCTGAGGGACCCGAAGGAGCGGGACAGATGGAGAAACGACACCCGCTGCGTGGACCCCGCCGTGGCGGGAGACCAGCTGCTGCCGTCTTATTCCAAAGGGAACCCGGACATCCCGCAAAGCGTGTACGACGGCCTGCGGGAAAAGTTAGAGGCGTTTTATAAAGAGGAAATTGAACGCATAAAATGATAGTTTTAGTCAGGTGACGGAGCTGAGGCTCCGTGCTACGGGAGACGAAGGGAGACGGAGGGAGACGGCGCAAGGCGCCGTGCTGCAAAGGAGCGACAAAGGAGATGGCCTTGCGGTCATCTCCTTCTCAGTTCCACGGCGTGGGCGATGGAGGGGATGGATTTCCCCTGCAGCACCACCTCCGGCGACAGCAGCGCGCCGGTGCCAACGAACAGCACCCGCCGCAGGCTTTCCTCCCGCAGCTGCCGCATGATTTTGGAGCAGACCACCACGCCCGAGCAGGCGCAGCCGGAGCCGCCGGAATGGGCGTCCTGCTTTTCGCAGTCATAGATCAGATTGCCGCAGTCCTCATGGACCGGAGTCAGGTCCCACCCGTATTTGTCGATCAGCAGCTCATGCAGCAGCAGCGTGCCGGTGTTTCCCAGGTCGCCGGTGAGGATCAGGTCGTAATCCTCCGGCT
>CAMJYF010000283.1 GCA_946409885.1 uncultured Clostridia bacterium
GATCAGGATATAGGCGTCGTCGATGACGGCTTCCATTTTATCGGTATCGGTGACCATGTAGGGGGAGATATAGCCCCGGTCAAACTGCATGCCTTCCACCACGTCGCAGCTGGTCTCGGCGGTCTTGCTTTCCTCCACGGTGATCACGCCGTCGGCGGTGACCTTTTCCATGGCGTCCGCGATCAGCGCGCCAACGGTCTCGTCGCCGCTGGAAACGGTGGCGATCCGGGCGATGTCGCTGCTGCTGGCAACGGGCTTGGCGTGGGCTTTCAGGCCTTCCACCGCCGCGTCAACGGCCTTCTGGATGCCCTTCTTTACCACCATGGGGTTGGCGCCCGCGGCCACGTTCTTCATGCCCTCGTTGACAAGCGCCTGGGCCAGCAGGGTAGCGGTGGTGGTGCCGTCGCCGGCGACATCGTTGGTCTTGGTGGCAACTTCCTTCACGAGCTGCGCGCCCATGTTCTCAAACGCGTCCTCCAGCTCGATCTCCTTGGCGATGGTCACGCCGTCGTTGGTGATGAGCGGAGCGCCGTATTTCTTGTCAAGCACCACGTTTCTGCCCTTGGGGCCCAGGGTGATCTTGACGGTGTTGCTGAGTTTATCAATACCTGCCTGAAGCGCCTTTCTGGCGTCTTCACCGTAAAGTAACTGCTTTGCCATAATAAAAAACCTCCGTGTAATCTGTTATGTGATATTATTCAACGATGGCGAGAATATCGCTCTGCTTGGCGATCACGTACTCGTCCTTGCCCAGCTTTACTTCCGTGCCGGAGTACTTGTTGAGGATGACCTTGTCGCCGACCTTGACTTCCATCTTGATCTCTTTGCCGTCCACAACGCCGCCGGGGCCCACCGCCAGGATTTCCGCCACCTGGGGCTTTTCCTGCGCGGAAGCGGCCAGAATGATGCCGCCCTTGGAAGTTTCTTCCACTTCCGTGAATCTGAGTACGACTCTGTCGCCTAAAGGTTTCAACGTCATAATAAAAATCCCTCCTGAGATTAATTTACATAAAAAGCATTGTCGAATTTTAGCACTCTGTCTTTTTGAGTGCTAAGTATATTGTAGCGCAAAAAAATAAAAATGCAAGCCTTTTTTGAAAAAAAATGAAAATTTTTTTCAAGAGAAAGGCAAAGGGGGATTTGTCGGGGCGACGTTTTGCGTCGCAGGTGTGAGGTGATAGGTGTTAGGTGTGAGAAAAAGCCGGTTTCCAATAAGGGAAAAACGTCAGTTTGAAAGATCTCAAACCTCAAACCTATCACCTCAAACCTGTCGCGCCATGAGCGCGACAAACTCACAATTTCCCTTTCTACACAAACAGCCTGATCCTGGCCTCCGCCACGCTGTTTTTGATGGCGGGGAGGCTGGCGCCCCGCTTTTCATTATAATGGATCACGAACAGGGCGTTGTCGGGCAGCAGCACGTTGTCGGCGGCCTCCAGCAGGCGTTCCATCACCTCGTCCGTGTCACAGCCATCCGGCAGCAAAATATCGTCCGTATACAGAATAAAGTTGTGCAGGCCCAGCTCATAGGCCCGCCCCGTGCCCTGCGAGTGCGGGTACAGGCGGTTTTCCGCGTAGCGGGGCAGGAGGGGAGCGACCTGTTCCTCTGTCAGATTCTCTTTCAGGTCCGCAACGGCGTCCGCCAGCCCTTCCACGGCGGCGGGCAGGTCCCCGTGGGGCGCTTCAACGGTCAGCCACAGCAGGGCAAAGCCCCCGTAATACCGCAGCGACGAGCGGAATGCGAAGGGCCGTTCCGTCTCCCCCGGGGCCGCCAGCACGTCCCGCAGCAGCGCCGCCCACACGGGCTGCGTCTCCCCCAGGTCGCATTCCACCAGCAGATAGATCCTTCCGGCTTCCTCCTTGCAGGGCAGGTAAACGTCGTCCGCCGAGGTGCGGAAGAACTGCCTTTCCGGCAGCAGCGGGCGGGTGTTCAGGCTTTTGCGGGGCTGGGGCGGCAGCTCCCGCAGAAACGCCTCCGCCTCCTTTAATTCGTCGTTGCCGAACGCGCCGGTCAGCACGAAGCAGGCGTTGGACCGGCTGAAATACAGGCCGCGCCATTTTTCGAGCTGTTCCCCGGTCAGCGACCGCAGCGCCCGTTCCGTGCCGCCCGCGGGCACGGTGTAGGAGGGCAGGGCAAAGTACAGCCCCTCTTCCTCCTGCCAGGTGGGCAGGCGCGCCGCGCATTCCCGCAGCAGATCGGCTCTGACGGCCTCCGTCTCCTCCGGAGAAAAGGGGGATCGGTCCGTCAGCCCGGCCAGCGCCTGTAACATCCGCAGGGCGTTCCCCGGGACGGCCTCGCATAAAAAGGCCGCGTGGTCCCGCCCCATCCGCCGGAATACGGCCCGGCAGCCCCCGGCGGAGGCCGGCAGCCGCCGGAACAGCAGCTCCTGCGCAAAGCGGCTGACGCCAAATTCCTTTTCCTTTTCATAATTCACGCCGCATTTGAAAAAGAGCGCCGCGGAAACGCCGCCTGCGCTCTGGTTCTGCTCATATAAAAAGGTGATCCCGTTGCCGCGGATCTTGGTTCGTCTGATCATGATCGTTTCCGTTCCGCCAGCTTCATTCCGCCGCCGACGGCGGCCAGGCCTACGGCTGTGGCGCTGACAGCGGCGAGGGGGATCCACTTTTTCACCTGTTCGATGCTGGAGGGGATGTGCGTCAGCGCGAACTCCGTCAGAGGCCTGTGGACCCGGTCCTTCGTCAGGTCGTCAAAGGTGACGGTACGGGTGTCAAAGCGGGAAAGGTCGTTTTCGTGCAGCGTGATGATCCGCACGCCCCGCTGCCGCCCCGGGCCGTAGACGTTGAAGCCGCAGCCCTGGGTGTACATCAGCTTTACGCCGTCCTTTTCCGCCACAAAGGAGTTGTAGTGGTCGTGCCCTACGGACAGGGCCAGCACGTTTCCGTCGTTTTTCAGCAGGTCGAACTCGCCGGAATTGTCGTCCGGCGTGGCGGGGGATTCCTTCAAAAAACCGCCCGCCGCCGTCACTTCCTCCGGCAGTACGTAAAACTCGTTTCTGTGGGTGCGGAAGGCCTCCACGGCGCCCTTCGTTCCTTTCGGAACGCGGCGCAGCACGTCGTAGTATTCCGGCACGGGGATGTGCTGAAACACGATGGCGGGCACGGGGCCGCCGTCCTCTGCCGCCGTTTTTTTACGTTCGGCCCGGAACCAGTCCAGCTGCGCCGTGTCCACGGGAAGGTACCCTCCGGCGGCGTTGGTCTGGCCGTTGGAGTCGATCAGGTAGAGGTCGAACACATGGCCGCCTTCCCCGTACAGCGGCACCCGGTAAGTGCCCCTGTCCTCCGGGGAACGGAAGTCCCCGCCCACGTACAGCGGGCTTTCGGCGTAAATCTCCGCCTGCTCCGCGTTGGCTATGCCGCACTGACAGTCGTGGTTGCCAAAGGTGACGGCAAAGGGCACCCCTGCCGTCTCCAACGGGGCGAGGATAGCCCTGATGGTGGCCGTGATCTTTTTGCGGGTATCCCCCAGCAGAAAAGAGGGGTGCAGGCCGTAGACCTGGTCGCCGGTAAAGACGGCCAGATCCGGCTTTTCCCGTGCCAGCGCCATCGTAAGCAGCTTAAGGGAATCGGGGTTGATCCTCGCCAGCTCCTGAATATCCGAGATCTGCATGATCCTGAAGGAGCCGTTGGTAAAA
>CAMJYF010000284.1 GCA_946409885.1 uncultured Clostridia bacterium
GGCTTTCATATCCGCGTCTCCCCTTCCTCCGGAAGAGAGCAGGCGCGGGTAGCCAAGGCCGCGCTGACCGCGTCGCCGCCGCTGTCGCTGGTCAACGTGGGCTGCAGCCTGATCCGGCTGCTGAAAGAAGATAAAGACGTGGCCCGGGTGCGGACCGTCTTTATCGCCGGGGCGGACGTGGACTATACGGCGCTGGCGGAAAAAGCCCGCAAGGCCAAAGCCATTACGGACGCGGTGCAGCGCACGCTGCAATTCGACACACTCGACTGCTCCTCCTGCCGGATGAAACCCGTCTGCGACGAGATCGACGGGCTGCGGGAGCTGCATTTCAGGAAAGAACAGGAGAGAAAGAAATGAACCACGATCAGCACGGGACGGCAGGTGCGCTCAGCCCCGAGGAGGCGCTGGCGCTGCTGCGCTACATGGCGGAGCACAACCGCCACCACGCCGAAGAACTGCGCGAGACGGCGGCGGTCCTGCCGGAGACCGCTGCTAAGCTGGCGGAAGAAGCCGCCGCACTGATGCGGCAGGCAGCCGAACTCATTCAGAGGGCGGCCCTGGAAACGGAGGGGTAAGCATGTGCCTTTCATCTGTCTACCGGAAAGAGGAGGAGGAAAACGTCTTTCTCTGCAAAAACATCGCCCGGGTGATCCCGGGGAAGGGCGAAGTGGTCTGCATTGACCTGCTGGGGAACCGGACCCGCATTCCGGGGGAAATACTGGATATCGACCTGATGGACAATATCATTTTGATAAGAGGGTTAGACCAATGAATTATTACGGCGGCTGCGACGTAGGCTCCACCTACACAAAAGCGGTCATACTGAAGGAGGACGGCGCCATCGCCGCGTCCACCATTCTGCGCAGCAAGATCAACGCGGCGGAATCTTCAAGGCTGGCCATGCAGAGCTGCGCGGAGCAGGTGGAGGGGCTTTGCGGGCCGGAGGACCTGACCTACATCGTGGGCACCGGCTACGGCCGCAACCGGGTGCCCTTTGCCCAGGAGAACGTCTCCGAGATCTCCTGCCACGCCATGGGCGTTCACATCACGGACCCCACGGTAAAGGCCATCATCGACATCGGCGGGCAGGATATCAAGGGCATTGCCGTGGCGGAGGACGGCACGGTAAAGAACTTTGCCATGAACGACAAGTGCGCCGCCGGAACGGGCCGCTTTTACGAAGCGATGGCCCGGTCCTTTGAGATGAGCCTGGAGGAATTCTCCGCCCTGTCCCTGCGGGCGAAGAACGTGATCCCCATCACCGCCCAGTGCACGGTGTTCGCGGAATCGGAGGTGATCGCCCTGGTGGGCGAGGGCCGTCCCCCGGAGGAGATCGCCGCGGGCATCCAGATGGCGGTGGCAAAGCGCTGCTTTGTGATGGCAAAAAAGGCCGGCGCCGTCAACCACATCACCCTTTCGGGGGGCTGCGCCAAAAACGAGGGGCTGAAAAAGGCCATTGAAAAGGTATTGAAAATCAAGGTGACGGCGCTTTCCGTGGACCCGCAGCTGATGGGCGCGCTGGGCGCGGCGGAATTTGCCCGCAGAAAGGGAGGCAGGAAATGAAGGACCTGAAATACCGCGTCTTCTTTGAGCGTCTGCTCAGCGACGTAAAAAACGAGCTGGTGGAGCAGGCGCTGGACGGCGGCCGTCTGGCGCTGGGCTATTCCTGCTACTACGTGCCGGAGGTGCTGCTGAACCTGGAGGGCTGCTTTTCCGTGCGGCTGCGCGCCCCGGGCATTGCCGACACCTCCATCGCCACCTATTATATGTCGGAAAAGACCTGCATGTATTCCCGCAGCATACTGGAGCGGGCCATCGAGGGCGGCTTCAACTTTTTTGCCGCGCTGCTCAGCACGGAGACCTGCGGCATGATGCACCGGGCTCACGAACACTTTGAAATGCTGAATCTGGTGAAGGACCAGAACGAGCGCTTTTTCGTCTCTCATCTGGACGCCCCCTTTGTGACAAAGGACTACGCCCTGCGCCACTACGAGCGCCAGCTGCAAAAGCACATTCTGGACAGGCTGAACGATACCTATGGGGTGGACACCTCCGAAACGGCGCTGCGGACCGCCATTGAAAAGCACAACGCCCTATGCCGGGTGGTGACCGCCATCGGCGAGTACCGCAAACAGAAAAACCCGCCGCTGACCGGGTATGAGTTCCACCTGATCGAGCTGGTGAGCGAATGCTGCCCTCACGACCTGATATTGCCCTATCTGGAGGAGACGCTGGAGGAGCTGAAGACCAGACAGCCGGACGAAACGCCCTGGTACCGGGTGCGGGTGGTGCTGGCGGGCGGCGAAAACGACGACCCGGATTTTACAAAGCTCATCGAGGACTGCGGCGCGTTTGTGGCGGCCGACCGCTACTGCTTCGGGTCGCTGCCCGGCCGCGAGGAGATCGAGATCCGGGAGGGGGAAACCGCCCTGGCCGCCGTGGCGCGGCACTATATCGAAACCAACCAGTGCCCGCGCTTTATGAACCCGGAAAAGGTACAGGGCCGCAAGCGGTACCTGAAACAGCTGGCGGACGAGTATTCCGCCGACGGGCTGATCATCCAGCAGATGAAATTCTGCGAATACTGGGAGTACGAACGCATGTACTGCCAGCATGTGATGGAAAGCGACTACGGCCTGCCCTGCATGGGCATCGAAAAAGAATATATCAACACCTCCACCGGTCAGCTGCGCACGCGGTTCCAGGCGTTTGTGGAGGCGCTGGAAACCAAACAACTGGCAAGGGAGGCGTAAGCAATGGCAAAAAAAACGGACAGAGGCGCCCGCCGCCGCTTTTACGACGGCTATGAGCTGGCCCGCTACCGCCAGTGGAAGGGCTTTAAGGATTCCTGGGTGGATTTCCGTGAATGGCTCACCGAAAAAAAGATCAGCGGCGAGCTCATCAAGGCGGACCCGGTGCGGGCCTTTAAGGCGCTGACCTACTACCACTGGCTGGCGCCCTACCTTGGCAGCGGCAGCATGGTAGACCGCACCATCGACGACGCCCACGGCGAAGCGCTGCTGATCGCCCACAAGTATATGCAGTTTCTGCTGAAAAGCAACGTGGAGGCGCTGGTCAAAATCATCCGCGCGGACGAGCGCTTCGGCAAAAACGACCTCTCGAAAAAGATCGTCATCTTTGAGCAGGACGCCTCCCCCATCCTCATCGGCGGCTTTCCGAACCTGACCAACGCCGTGGAGGAGCCCTATTTCGGCATTCTCGCCACGGCCAACGACCAGCACGCCGGGCACTATTTCACCGATATCATCGATTCCTTCGGCCTGCCCTCCGATTCCTGCCGGAATTCCTCTGTCGTGTGCGGCGTGGCCATCGACGACCAGCTGCCCTATTACGGCGCGTGCCTGATCACCAGCAACGCGCCCTGCGATTCCTCCGTGATGAACTCCTCCGTGGTGGAGCGGCGGCTGAAGGTGCCCTCCATCCAGGGCTGCACCCCCATGCGCTGGAAGGACGAGGACACCCGGGAATACGCCATCGCCCACGTGAAGGAGGTCATCAAATTTATTGAGGACTGCACCGGCGAAACCTTCGACTGGGACGCCTTTATGAAAACCGTGCGCCAGTACAACGAGGAGACCCGCATCCAGCACCAACTGTGGGAGCTGGCAAAATCCCCCTACTA